>JBDIAD010000009.1:0-13289 GCA_039812205.1 Leucobacter sp. | reverse complement strand
CCTCGGTCGGCAGCACGTATTCGATCGAGCGGAAGCGGTAGGTGTACCAGCCCTTCGGCGTCTGCAGGAACATGGCGTCTCCCAGACGGAGGTTCATGATCTCGCGGAAGGAGTTGATCAGCGGCCCGGAGCGGTGACCGGCGAAGGCGACATTGCCCGGCTCTCCCGGCATCTGCGTGTTCTCGTAGTGCCCGATCCCCTTCTCATCGAGATTCAGCACCGTCCACCAGTCGGTGGTCTCGGCGACGCGATTGGCGTAACTCGGGCTGAAGGCGGGGACGTACAGCACCCCGAAGACGTCTGCCGGCGCCGGAGCCGGCACGACCGGCACGACGCCGTCCCACGGCGGGGGCTCCTCGCCCTTCGGGAGCTCGGCGTAGGCGCTGTCGATCCACCTCTGCGCGTCCTGCGCCGACAGCTCGATCTGCTTGTCCTTCACCACGACCTCGGTGTTCCAGGTCTGCCAGCCCAGGTAGCCGACGACCGCGAGCCCGCAGACGATCAGCAGCTCGCCGATCACGGTGAGCGGGCTCAGGCGCTTGCGCGGTCGGCGGGGGTTGCGCGATGCTCGGGATCCGCTCGGGGCGATCCCGCCCGCGTTCTCGGCAGCGTGACGCCCGCCGCCGCGCGGTTCACCCAGATCTTCGGACACCCGATCATCTTATGCGCGGACGCTGAAAGCACCTCGCCGAGTTCGATTAGAATCGGATGCATGGCAGCAGCTGGTAAAGAAGTGAGTCGGGCGAAGTCCAAGGCCGTGGCACGCGATCGCGCGGAGAGCCGCGAACTGCGTCGTGACGCGCCGAACCCGGTGTGGTTCAAGCCGTTGATGTTCGGCTTCATGCTGCTCGGCCTGGTGTGGATCGTCCTGTTCTACATCACCAGCCCGATGGCGATCACCCTGCCCGTGCCCATGTTCGGCCAGGCGAACCTCTTCATCGGCTTCGGCCTGGTGCTCGTCGGCTTCCTCATGACCCCGTGGTGGAAGTAGCGCCCGGCCGCTGACCGACGGGCAGGTGCGGTCCACGTCGCACCGCAGTGCCGGCCTCTCCAGCCGCCGCCCATTCGGCGCGATGGCGCCATCCTCTCGGAACCGCTCCACAGTGCCGCCCGTTCGGCGCCGAATTGCCGGAAAAACGACCAACTGCCGGAGATTTCTGCGTGAAGCATCCGGCAATTACCCAATTCTCCGGCTGAACTTGGCCGCGCAAATGCGCGGCCCGTCGTGCACGGCACCTCGCGCACGGCACACCCGGTGCCGGGGCGCAGCGCGGACGACGTAGCGTGTGGTGCCCCGTACCCGGCGGTGGGAGCCGCGCGGCGAAGAATTACACTCGTGTAGTTTGTCCCCATCTGGGGAAAAACCTGTGGATAACTCCTGTCGAGCGAGCAGAAGTCGCACCGTCGGCAGTCATCGGACGATGGCGATGCCGGCAGGCGCGCCCGCAATGGCGGGCGCCGTGGGCCGGGCGGGCGCCTACGCCCAGGGCAGCGCGGGCTGCACCACCCAGTAGAGCCCGCCGAGCGCGACGAGCAGCACGCCGACGCCGATCATGCTCCACTGCCGCCGCTTCTCCCTGCGCGGCCCGCGCGTCGCGAGCAGCAGCGACATGACGGCGGCGCCGACGAGCGCACCCCCGATATGCGCCTGCCACGACACCGTCGTTCCCGGCAGGAAGCCGATCGCGATGTTGATGCCGATCAGCACCACCAGCGAAGTGACATTCACGTTCGCGGCCCGATAGGCCACCACCGTGGCCGCCATCACGCCGAAGATCGCGCCCGACGCCCCGACGGTGGGGGTCGACACCGCGGTCGGCTCGACGTAGACCCAGAGCATCACGGCGAGCGATCCGCCCACCCCGGCGAAGAGGTAGAGCAGGAAGAACCAGAGCCGACCGAGTATCTGCTCGAGGTTTCGGCCGAAGATCCACAGCGCGAACATGTTGAAGGCGATGTGCAGCGGTGAGCTCACCGAGTGGGTGAAGATCACCGTGAGCAGGCGCCAAGGCTGGAACGACACATCCGAGTAGACGAGGCCCGAGACCGAATCCGGCAACGAGTACACCGGCGCGTACCAGAGCGCGTAGGTCACGGCGTTGCCGCCGAGCCAGCTGCCGATCATCTGGCCGGCCCACACCAGCACGCACAGCGCCATGAGACCGTAGGTGACGACCGGCACGCCGTCCGCGAACAACCGCCGACGAGCCGCACGGGCGCCGCGCCCGATCCGCTTCACCGGTGCGGGGGCCGCCTCGCGCACGCAGTCGGGGCAGAGCACCCCGACCGCGGACACGTTCTGGCACTGCGGACAGATGGTCCTGCCGCAGCGCTGGCACAGGGTGAAACTGTGCGCATTAGGGTGTCGATAGCAGACGTCGTCTGCGCCGAATTCGCGGCGTTCGCCGTACTGCGGGGTCGACACCTCGGGTTAGACCTCGGCGATATCGATGCCGTTCATCACGACATCTTCGACCGGACGGTCGCCCATGCCCACCGGCACCGCGGCGATCTCGTCGACGACGGCCTTCGACGCGTCGTCCGCGACCTCGCCGAAGATGGTGTGGTTGCCGTTGAGCCAGCCCGGCGCAGTCGTGGTGATGAAGAACTGCGAGCCGTTGGTGCCGGCCATGCGTCCGGTCATGTCCGGGCGCTTGCCCGCGTTCGCCATCGCGAGCTGGTACTTCGTGTTGAAGGTGAGCTCGGGGTGGATCTCGTCGTCGAAGGTGTACCCGGGGCCGCCGGCGCCGGTGCCCGTGGGGTCGCCGCCCTGGATCATGAAGTCCTCGATGATGCGGTGGAAGATCACCCCGTTGTAGAAGTCCTTCTGGGCGAGGTCGATGAAGTTCTTGACCGTCTTCGGCGCGTGATCGCCGAAGAGGTTGACGACGATGTCACCGTGGTTGGTGTGAATGGTCGCGACAGCGGTGTGTTGAGTCATGCCGTCAAGTCTACGGTGACGCTCTGCTGAGAATCCTCTGCGGCCCCTGAGGCACGGCAAGCTGCTTCGGTGTAGCGTTGAGGGAAGCGAATTCGCATGGAAGCCGGAGGTTCCCGATGTCTCTCTCACGCAAACGCCGTCGCGAGCTGGGTCGACTGCGCTCCCAGACTCAGGAGCTGCTCGACCAGCAGCGCATCGTGCTCTCGCAGGCCGGCTCGGTGCTGCACGAGGCCGGCCGCCAGGCCAAGCACCTCAGCGACGAGCATCTGGCTCCCCGCGTCGCCGGCGCCTACGACTCCGTTCGCCCCGTCGTCGACCGCAACGTGCTGCGCGCGCGCCGCGCCGCCGAGAACGTGCGCCGCGTGAGCGCCCCGATCGTCGCCGGAGCCCTCGCCAGCACCGTGCGCACGCTCGAGCGCCTCGAGAACCGGCAGATGGCCGACCAGCTTCGCGGTTTCGGCGAGCGCCGCGGCATGCTCGAGCCGCCGAAGAAGAAGAAGGGCGGATCCTTCGCCGCCCTGGCCCTCGGTGTCACCGCGGCCGTCGGCGTCGGCTACATGCTGTGGCAGGCCTTCCGCAGCGATGACGAGCTCTGGGTCGCGCCCGGCGAGGACGCTCCGGCCGAATAGGTCGAAGAGGGTCTGCCGGTCAGCTCGGCAGACCGCGGCCGGATCGCCGACGCGCGGGCGGTTCAGCGCGTCGCAGTCGCGTGCGCCACGGTTCGGCGCACGGCGCGTTCCCGCGCGGATTCAGTTCGACGTCGTCGGCTTCTTGCCGCCGCGGCCGCCGCGCCGGTTCGCGCCCCCGCGGCTCCGCGAATCGACGCCCGCCATGCGCAGCGCCGTCTTCACGAGGGAGAGCGTGCGCAGCGAGCGCACCTCGCGCAACCCGAACCAACGCGCCTCGTCGGATGAGCCGTCGACCTCGTTCACGAGCGGACCGTCCTTCACGGAGGCGCGGTAGATGATGCGGATCGTGTGCAGCTCGGGGTCCGTGCCCTCGGGTGCCTCCTCGCGCACCATGACCCGCGAGTCGACGCCGAGCAGCTTGCCCACGCGCGCCTGCAGCCCCGTCTCCTCCATGACCTCGCGAACGACGGCGTCCCTCGGATCCTCGCCGTCCTCGATTCCGCCGCCCGGAAGCGTCCAGCCGTGCAGATGCCCGCGACGCCAGTGCGTGAGCAGAATCTTGCCGCGCCGCTCGATCACCGCATAGGCTGCCACGCGCATGTCCATGTCAGCCGTCACCTCGATCACTTCTCGCGGCCGGGACTTCCCCGGCATTCCACGAGCCTAGTCTGCCGAGGCGTGCGCCGCGCGGTGGGGGAGTTCGGACGCGGGGCGATCCGCTCCCCGAACCGACGGCGTCGCGCCCCCGCCCGCGCCGCTCGCGCGGCGGGTCTGCGCCTCCCAGCCGGTGAGCCAGCGACCCAGCGTGTCGTACGCCCGCGCGGCGACCTCGGGGCGCGACATGAAGACGTTGTGCAGGGCCCCGGGCACGCGCTCGATCGTCACCTCGTTCCCGAGCTTGAGGGTCGCATGCGCCGTGCGCGTCACCTCGATGACGGTGTCGACGTCGACCATCTCATCGCGCCAGCCGAGCCCGAAGATCGATCGATCCGACAGCAGCGCGCAGATCGGCGCGTCGATATCGAGGCCGGCATCGACCCGCGCGTGCCCCTCGAGAATGGCCCGCAGCCACCCCCCGCGCACGGGCGGGCTCGTATCGGAGCGCCAGGCGCGATTGATGCTCGCCTGCTCGACAGGATCCGACACTCGGCGCTGCGCCTCGTGATAGAAGCCGAGATCGATCTGGGGGAGCGCGAGATCGCGCGGCGCGAAGCGCGCCCGCAGGTTCACCACCGACGCGAGCGCCCGGCGCACCGCACCGCCGAGCTGCAGGACGAACCACGGGCTGTTGAACAGAAGCCCGTCGGCGATGCCGCGGTGGCGATCGGCCCAGAGGGCGAGGATCAGCGCGCCCTCCGAGTGCCCCATGAGCAGCAGCCTCCGCTGCTCCCGACCCGCGTCGCCGACGACGGCCTGCAGCCGCGAGGACTCCTCGTCGATGTGATGCGGCCCCAGCGACTGCCCCATGAGCTGCAGCGAGAGCCCGATCTCGACGTCGTAGGAGGCGAGATCCTCGATGTAGCCGTGGGTCTGCCCGTCTCGCAGGCTGCGCCCGAACTTGCGCAGATCGAGCGCGTAGAAGCGCGCACCGCGGTCGGTGAAATACCGGGCGAGGCCCTTCTGGTAGAAGTAGTCGTTCCAGCCGTGCACGTAGAGCACGTCGACGTCTTCGAGCTGGCGCGTGCGCCCCATGACGCGCTGCCACGCCGTGCGAGGCTGCGGCAGCGCGCGCACGAGAGTGGCGACGAGTTCGCCCTCGTCGTCGCGGCCGAGATCGATGGTGAACTGTTCGAAGCCCGCACCGAGCACGTCTTCGACCCAACCTTCCACGGGGTCAGTCTATGGGGAGGAGCGCGCCGCGGGGCGTGCCGGGCGGGGTGTGCGTCGATCCGCCCCGTGACCGGAACGCACAAAAGGAGTAGCGTTGAGCATATGGAATACGCACCCCTCGGCAATAGCGGTCTTGTTGTTTCAGCACTCGGAATCGGCTGCAATGCCTTCGGGCGGCGCATCGATCAGAGCGGCGTCGACGATGTCGTCGCCGGCGCGCTCGACCAGGGCGTGAACTTCTTCGACACCGCCGACAGCTACGATCGCGGCAACTCCGAGTCGATGCTCGGCAAGGCGCTCGGCGGCAAGCGCAGCGAGGTCGTCATCGCCACGAAGTTCGGCATGGATCTCGACGGGCTCTACCCGGGCGCGCACCACAATCGCGCGAGCCGCGGCTACATCCAGCGCGCGGTCGAGGGCAGCCTGTCGCGCCTCGGCACCGACTACATCGACCTCTACCAGCTGCACACCCCCGATCGTGTGACGCCGATCGACGAGACGCTGTCGGCGCTCACCGACCTGATCGCCGCGGGCAAGGTGCGCTACATCGGCTGCTCGAACTTCGCCTCGTGGGAGGTCGCCGACGCGGTGGCCGTCGCCGACGCGATCGGCAGCGAGCACTTCATCACCGCGCAGAACGAGTACTCGCTCTACAATCGCAGCGCCGAGGCCGAGCTCATTCCCGCGCTCGATCACTACGGCATGAGCCTGCTGCCGTACTTCCCGCTCGCGTACGGTCTGCTCACCGGGAAGTACGTGCGCGGCGAGGGCGCCCCCGAGGGCAGTCGCCTCGCGAAGGAGACCGCGCGCTTCGACGGCGCGAACTGGGACATCGTCGAGGGCATTCGCGCCTTCGCGGATGAGCGCGGCATCACGATGCTCGACGTCGCGCTCGGCGGACTGCGCGCGCAGCCGACGGTCGATACGGTGATCGCCGGGGCGACGAGGTCCTCGCAGATCGCGACCAACGCGGCCGCCGTGCTGTGGACGCCGACGCTCGAGGATCTCGACGCGCTCGATGCGATCGTGAAGCCGGCCTCCGGCACCGGGTATCTGCCGTTCGCTTCGGGCCGCTAGCGCGAAGCCGGAGGCGCACTCGGACGAGCACACTCATCCGAGTGCACGGCGGAGCGCCGGTCGCTAGGACGCGTCGACCACGACGACCAACTGCAGTTCGAGCGCGGTCTGCGCGTCGTCCAGCTGCAGTCCGCTGCTGAGCATCTGCACTGCGAGGCCCTCGGCCGAGGCGAGCAGCAGCGTCGCGGCGACGGCGGGCTCGGGATGAGCCGGATTCGAGGCGCGGATCAGCCCGGCCAGATGCGCGCGCAATCGCGCGTTGCCTTCGGCGAGATGCTCGGCGGCATCGTCGTGGGTGGCGGCATGCGCTTGGAAGGCGAGTCCGACCCGTGCATCCTCCGCTTCGGGTTCGGCGCTCGGAAGCAGTGCGCTCAGCAGCACCCAGATCGCGTCGCGCGGGTGGGGGCGCTCGCCGAGGGCGGCCATGCGCTTCCCGATGCGCGACTCGTACCGCCCGCTTGCGGCGTGCATCGCATATTCCAGCATCGAGTGCTTCGACGGGAAGTAGTGCTGCACGGCTCCCGAGGTGACGCCCGCCTCTCGCGCGACGGTGCGCAGGCTCACGGCCGCCAAGCCCTCTTGCGCCGCGATGCGCAGCAGCGCCGCTGCGATATGCCCGCGACGCTCGTCGGGATCCACTCTCCTGGGCATGCCCCGATCTTTTCACATTGCACTCGTATTGACAATGTCGTTCGCCGCGATTACATTACGAGTGCAATGCAAAGTGCGCCGAGCGGGCGGCGCCCGACCAGCGGGGAGCGGAAATGGGATCGACGACGCCGGTGAAGGATCGCCCGATCCGAGTGCGCGCACTGCTCGCCCGCGCCGCCGGCATCGAGAAGGCCATGTACGCCAGCATCGCGCGTGCGATCCGTCGGCGCCCCGACATCGAGCGGGGAGGCAGCGGCCACGCGTACCGGGCTCCCGTGCTGACCATCCTCTGGATCTTCATCGCCCTCTCGGCGGTCGAGCTCGTGATCGTCGACATGATCGTGCATCGATGGATCTTCGTGCGCATCGCATTTCTCGCCATCAGCATCTGGGGGCTCATCTGGATGGTCGGCCTCATGTGCAGCTACTACATGCGCCCGCACGTCGTCGGCCCCACGGGCCTTCGCGTTCGCGACGGCCTCGACCTCGATCTACGCGTTCCCTGGGACTCGATCCGCTCCGTCGGCATCGCCCACAGCACTTGGGGCGAGAAACCGCCGAGAATTCAGCACGACGGCGAGCGCACGACGTTCGTCCAGCACGTTCTGAACTCGACCAACATCGAGATCGTTCTCGAGGGACCCACATGGATCTCGCTCCCGGGAGCGTCCCCGAAGGGAGGGGAGCACACGGTAGATGCGATCCGCTTCTGGGCGGATCGGCCGGAGGAGCTTCTCGCGGCGGTGCGACCGTTCATGGAGTGATCCCGCGAATTTCCTGGATGCCGATTCGCGCCGCGACGCCTAACCTGGCCGTATGCCTGCCGACGTGAATCTCGCGCGCACCTTCCTCTACGACAACGCGCGCCTGCTCGAGCGCAGACTCGCTCGGTTGCTGTTCGACGATGCCGACGCAGACGACCACGCTGCCGCCGGCGACGCCTCGACCGCTGCGGTGCTCGCCGCACTCGGCGCGTACCGCAACGCCGACGGCGGCTGGGGCCACGCGCTCGAGCCGGATCTGCGCGGCCCCGACAGCCAGGTATCGGCGGCGATGTCGGCGCTTGAAGTGCTCGCGCGCATCGGTGCCGTGGGGCACCCGTGGATCAGCGAGACCTGCGACTGGCTGAGCGCGCACACCCTTCCCGATGGCAGCGTGCCGCAAGTGCTCCCGAGCGCCGCGGATTTTCCGGCGGCTCCGTGGATGCGGCCGAACGACAGCGGCTTCCTCACCTTCGCCATCGTCGCTCACCTCCGGCGGCTTCGGGCGGATCACCCGTGGCTCGCCACCGCGTCCGAGTGGTGCTGGCAGCAGATCGATCGCGGCGGCCTCGCGGGGTACCAGGCGGTGTTCGCCCTCACCTTCCTGGACGCCGTGCCCGATGTTTCACGTGCAACCGAGGCCGTCGAGCGCTTTCGCGACAGTCTCGACGAGCGCGGCAACATCCCGATCTCTGGCGGCGTCGAGGGCGAGCACGTCACGCCGCTCACGCTCTCGCCGAGGCCGGGAACCCCCAGTCGAGAGCTCTTCACCGACGAGATGATCGAGCGGGAGCTCGCCCGGCTCGAAAGCGAACAATTGGAAGACGGCGGCTGGGACTTCCAATTCCTGCACTGGTCGCTCGGCCAGGTCACCGACTGGCGCGGCATCGTCACGCTCGACGCGCTCGAGACGCTGCGGCGCCATGGGCGCCTGCCAGCCGTTTGACGGTTGTGCGCTCACACAGCGAGAGTGTGTTTAAATGCTACGCGGGGGTGGATCCGAGGATCCGCCCCGTTTTTGTTTACCGGCATCCGATCTGTCGAATGTGCACGTGACCTCACCCCGAGAATCACCCTGAAATGTGAACACTCAACAGATAAGATGCGCATTCGCTAGATCATGCCTATAGTTGTACGAGGTCGCCGCGCACGTGTGCTTGCGCATTGAGTGGCAGATGGCCCGAATTTTGCTGCACCGGCCCCGCCTGGGTGCAGTGCATGAACTGTCTTGAAGGGACACCAATGAAGATCACACGCAGCACCCGCTCAATGATTGCCGCTCTCGCAGCAGGCGCGCTCCTGACCGTGGGTCTCGTCGGCTGCGCGAACGAGGATTCGTCCAGCTCGAACAAGTCGGACTCCTCGTCGCAGAACTCGTCGACCGAGAACAACAAGAAGAGCGACGACAACAACAACGCCAAGAAGAACGACGAGCAGAAGGCCGTCTTCACGATGTCGCAGAACGGCGTCGACGTCACCCTCACGTACTACTACGTCGGCGACGATGTCACGCGTCAGTCGACCACCAACGTCATCGACTACGCGCAGGCCGGCCTCGCGGACGAGCAGGCCGCTCGCGATCTGTTCGAGCCGCTGATCAAGGACTTCCAGAACGTGAAGGGCCTCGAGCACAGCATGGAGTACGGCCCGACCTCGGCCAAGGAAGAGCTCACCGTCGATTACTCGGAGGCGAATCTGTCCGAGATCTCCAAGCTCACCGGCTCGGAGTTCAGCGGCGACGCCAAGGACGGCTCGAAGCTCAGCTTCAAGGCGAGCCGCGACATGCTCCTGAAGTCCGGCTTCAAGGAGCAGTAACCAGATCTCAGGGGCGCCGTCGTCCCCGCGCACGACGCCCCTGTTTCCCCTCAGTCATTCTGAGGCCTCTCCGATTGCTCCCCGGGTGCGACTGATCTTCAGTTCGCACCCGGGGAGCAATCTCTTTTGCACGCGGTGCCCCTCTCAGCCCCTCCCACGACAATTCCACGGGCGTACACTCGAAATGGAACGCACCCGAAAGAGCGAGAGGTGCACTGTGGCACAGAGAATGTCCATTCGAGAGATCGATCCCGACGCCTACAAGGCGATGTTCGGACTGCAGAACTACGTGATGTCGGGCGGCCTGGGCAGACGGCTCGTCGCGCTGATCGATATTCGCGCCTCGCAGATCAACTCCTGCGCGCGATGCCTGGAACTGCACGTTCAGGAGGCGCGAGAGGCCGGCGCGCCGCAGCGCCAGATCGACCTCCTCGCAGCCTGGCGCGAGGCCGGCCCCCTCTTCACCGAGCGCGAGCGCGCCGCCCTGGCGCTCACCGAGCAGGTCACGATGATCAGCGAGCAGGGTGTGACCGACGAGGTGTGGGAACGCGTGCGCGCATCCTTCGACGAGCAGGAGACGGTGACCCTGCTCATGGCGATCGCCACCATCAACGTCTGGAATCGCATGAACGTGACGATCCGCACCGAACTGCAGGCGGAACCCGCGCATCTGTGACTCGCTCGGCGATGCCGGCCGGTCGCCGAAGGCGGCCTCGAAACCGAGGCATCGAACAGATGTCGAGGCGGAGGCGACCCCTGCGCAGACATCGTCGGTTCGCCACCGTTCAGGTGTGCAGCTTGATCGCCCGTGCGAGCCAGGCGGGAAGGGCCGGATCGGATCGGCTCACGATTTCGCGCTGCAGCGGATCCGTCTCATACAGCTCTCCCAGACGGCGGTAGGTTTCGATATCCGCGGGCCAGTATCTGCACGTCAACGCGTAGTGCTCCTCGACGAGGAGCTGCACCTGAGCCGAGTCGGGCGTGAGCCCGGAGTTCATCAACTCAGCGAAGGCGGCCATCAGTCCGTTCATCTCGGCCGTCACGTGCTCGACATCCGCATCGGTGAGTCCGGCCAGCGGATCACTGTCGAGCGCTCGTGCCGCAGATCTGCCGAACGCGCGCTCGAGCCTCCGTGCGAACGCCGCGCTCTGCCCGGCGTGCGAACCTTGTCCGACGCGAGCGACTCGATGAGCCTGATCCAGCTGCAGGATCTGCTCGTCGATCGCATCGATCAGCGCATCGATGCGATCACGCTCGGCGCGAAGCTCGACAAGGTGCTTTCGGAGTGCCTCTGCTTCGGCTTCCTGATCCGCCACGATTCCGGCAATGGAATCGAGGCCGAGGCCGGCGCGTCTCAGCGCGATGATGCGATAGAGCCGCGGCATCGCATGAACGGCGTACCATCGATACCCATTGCCGCTGACACGCGTCGGCACGAAGAGTCCGATCCGGTCATAGTGCCTGAGCATACGAGCCGAGATACCCGCGCGTTTTGCGACCTGCCCGATCGACAGCTCCTCCACGACTCCTCCTTCGGCTTGACCTTCACATCATGTCAAGTTTTATGGTGAACCCATGGCCCTGCCGTTGACCTCGCACCGTTGTCCCGGGTACGAAAGTCGGCGTCCATGCATGCTCGTCGTCCCGCTCAGACTCCGAAGGAGACCTATGAACACAACCGAATCCGCGCCCGTCTTCCGTGACGACGGTGAGCTCCTCGGCTATGTGATCCGCTCGGGACCGCACCTGTGGGTCCCCTCCACCGTCTTCGGCCATCCCCTGGACGAACCCATGTCACGAGGGGAGGCAGAGGCATACCTTCACGCCCACGGCTTGAGTCACCTCGCCGAGAAGTGGGTATACCTGAGCGATGACGATCAGCGGATCACCGTGCAGATCGTGGAGGCCGGCCCGTCTCGGGTCACCATCCGATTCATCGACTACGGTCATCCCGAGCTATTCGGATCGACACGGGACTTGCGGACGCCTCTCGCAGGCGTCCTCGATCTGGCTGAGAACAAAAGCCGTCTGAGGTAGTAGGCGGGGTTCTCGATGTGGTGGATCCTGGGAGAATCGAACTCCCGACATCCTGCTTGCAAAGCAGGCACTCTACCAACTGAGTTAAGGACCCGCGGTTCGGTGACCGTTCCGAGAAGCGGTGCGCCATCCGACTGCACAACTATATCCGGCAACCTCGAGCGATTGCAAAACGAGGCGCGGCCGGCGCCGCGGCGCGAGGCCCTGCGACGCGTGCGGTGCCCGGGTGCCCCGCCGGCGCTCCCGAAGACCGCCCCTGCGCTCGCTCACCGGCGTCACAACCCGAGCCTCGCACGAAAAAGCAGGGCAGACGATCTCTCGTCTGCCCTGCTGCGCGGTGGGGCTACCAGGACTTGAACCTGGGACCTCTTCATTATCAGTGAAGCGCTCTAACCACCTGAGCTATAGCCCCTTGACCAAGCAATGACTCTACAGGAATTCCGGGGAAATCCGAAATCGAGCACTGCCCGGAAATCGCCGGGTGCGACCGGCTCGGCCGATCCGCACCCTAGTTGCTCGTGAAACCGAGCTGGAAGCCTCCGAGCACCCGAACCAGCAGATTGTAGACCAGCGCCGCAATCGCACCGAGGGCCGTGCCCACGATGATGTTGAGGATGCCGACGATCACCGCGAAGCCGGCGACCTGCGGGAAACCGATGATGCTCAGCAGGCTCAGATCGCTGCCCGTGGCGGTCGTGAGGAGCTCGTCGAGGTCGGCGAGCACGCCCGAGGACAGCAGCACGGTGTAGAGCAGGATCGTGACGACCACGCTCACGATCGCGAGGCACAGCGACAGGAAGAACGCGAACTTCACGGCCGACCAGAAGTCGACGTAGACGAGCTTGAGCCGAACCTGCTTCGCCGGGGCTTTCTTGCGGGTCTTCTTGGCCAGCTTGTCTGCGACAGTGTTACTCATTCAGGTCTTCCTCGGTCTCAGCCGCCCCCTGCGGAGATGCTGCTTCGTCTTCGGAGTCTTCGCCGTCTTCAAGGCCGCGCTCCGAGTTTCGCGCGATGCCAATGATACGGTCTCCCTCTGGGAATCGCGCAAACACGACGCCCATGGTGTTGCGACCCTTGGCCGGCACCTCGTCGACGCCGGAGCGCACGACCTTGCCGCTGGCGAGCACCACGAGAACCTCATCGCCCTGGCCGACGATGAAGCCGCCGACGAGATCTCCGCGGTTCTCATCGAGCTTCGCGACCTTGATGCCGTAGCCGCCGCGCTGCTGCACGCGATATTCGCTCGCGGCCGTGCGCTTGGCGTAGCCGCCCTCGGTCACCACGAAGACGAAGCCTTCGCCGTCGTTGATGGTGGAAGCCGTGAGCAGCGCATCGCCCTCGCGGAAGTTCATTCCGCGCACACCGCTGGTGGATCGGCCCATGGGGCGCAGCGCCGTGTTGGAGGCGGTGAAACGCACCGACATGCCGTGGCGCGAGATCAGCAGCACGTCATCGTCGGCTCCGGCGAGCAGGGCCGACACGAGCTCGTCTCCCTCGCGCAGCTTGATGGCGATGATGCCGCCGGTGCGATTCGTGTCGTACTCGCTC
>JBDIAD010000008.1:0-14477 GCA_039812205.1 Leucobacter sp. | reverse complement strand
TTATCACCAACCGTGCGCTCGAGCTCGCCGGTCACAAGAAGGGCGACTACGCCTTCATCAATCCGAACGATCACACGAATCACAGCCAGTCGACGAACGACACCTACCCGACGGCCATCAAGATCGCCCTCGCATTCTCACTGCGCAGCCTGCTCGACGAGCTAGAGCTGCTGTCGACCGCCTTCGAGAAGAAGGGCGTCTCCTTCATGCACATCCTGAAGGTGGGACGCACCCAGCTGCAGGACGCGGTGCCGATGACGCTGGGACAGGAGTTCAACGCCTTCGGCGTCACCGTGCGCGAAGAGGTGGAGCGCCTCGAACAGGCAGCGCATTTGCTGCTCGAGGTCAACATGGGCGCGACTGCCATCGGCACCGGGATCAACGCCCCGAAGGGCTACCGTGAGGCGGTCGTGCGGCACCTCGCCGACATCACCGGTCTGCAGCTCGTCACCGCTCGCGACCTCATCGAGAGCACGAGCGACACCGGCGTCTTCATCACCTTCTCGGGTGCGCTCAAGCGCGCCGCCCTCAAGCTCTCGAAGATTTCGAACGACCTGCGTCTGCTCTCTTCCGGCCCGCAGGCTGGAATCGGCGAGATCAACCTGCCGGCGCGTCAGGCGGGCTCCTCGATCATGCCGGGCAAGGTGAACCCGGTGATCCCCGAAGCCGTGTCGCAGGTCGCCTACTCGATCGCCGGAGCCGACGTCACCGTCGCGATGGCCGTCGAGTCGGGCCAGCTGCAGCTGAACGCCTTCGAGCCGATCATCGCCCATTCGCTCTTCCAGTCGATCACCTGGCTCGAGCGCGCCTGCCAGACGCTGCGCGTCAACTGCGTCGATGGCATCACCGCGAACGAGGAGCACCTCGCAGAGACGGTCGCCCGATCGGTCACCGTCATCACTGCGTTGGCGCCCGTCATCGGTTACGCCGCTGCGGCGAAGCTCGCGAAGGAAGCACTCGCGACCAAGGCCAACGTCGGCGATCTCGTCGTCGCGAACGGCCTGCTCGAGAAGGCGGAGCTGGATCACATCCTGCGCCCGGCCAAGCTCGCCGGCATCGCGCCCGAGACCGGGGCGATCGATCTTCCCGAGGTGGATCGCGGCGAGGCCTGATCCGCTCTTCAGTTTCCCTGACAGCGAACGGCCATGCGCTCCATGCGCCGGTGCCGAGAGAATAGACGCATGACTGAATCAGAACTGTCAAAGCCAGAAATCGAATTTCATGAGGGCCCGGCTCCGGTTGAGCTGCTGATCGAAGATGTCGTCGTCGGCACCGGTGACGAGGCGCAGGCCTCGAGCACCGTCAACGTGCACTACCTCGGTGTCGACTTCGAATCGGGCGAAGAGTTCGACAGCTCCTGGAGCCGCGGCGAGTCGATCAACTTCCCGCTGCGCTCGCTGATCCAGGGCTGGCAGGTCGGCATCCCCGGCATGAAGGCCGGCGGTCGCCGCAAGCTCGTCGTGCCCCCGGCCCAGGCCTATGGCACGGCCGGCGGGCACCCGCTCTCGGGCCGCACCCTCATCTTCGTCATCGATCTGCTCGCGGTGAGCTGACCTCCTCCGCCCTCATCGATCGAAGCCCGCCGGGAAACCGGCGGGCTTCGATCATTCCGGTGAGACCGTGCGCGCTGATAATGTCGCACTGTGCCTCCGTGCGATTCGGCGGCGCGCGACGGGCAGTGCCGAAGAGAGACGGAGAGCGAGTTGGCCCACACGCAGACGACACCGGAGGAGACGGCGGCCGCGCCTCGAGGCGGCATCGACCGCTATTTCGAGATCACCCGACGAGGATCCACCTTCGGCCGCGAGATCCGCGGCGGCATCGTCACCTTCGTGACCATGGCGTACATCGTGATCCTGAATCCGATCATTCTGAGCACCACGACCGACATCTCCGGCGCTCAGCTCGAGGGGACGCAGATCAGCGCCGTGACGGCGCTCACCGCGGGCGTCATGACGATCCTGTTCGGCCTGGTGTCGCGCCTGCCCTTCGCCTTCGCCGCGGGGCTCGGCATCAACGCCTTCCTCGCGTTCTCCGTCGTGCAGCAGGTGACCTGGCCCGAGGCGATGGCGCTCGTCATCATCAACGGTCTGCTCATCGTGCTGCTCTCGGCGACGGGCCTTCGCCGCATGATCTTCGACGCGGTTCCGATGGAGCTGAAGATCGCCATCACGGTCGGTATCGGCCTCTTCATCGCCTTCATCGGCTTCGTGAACGCCGGCTTCGTGAGCTCGACCGCGAGCCCGCCCGTCGAGCTCGGCGTCCTCGGCTCGGTCGCCACCGTGCCGACCCTCGTCTTCGTGATCACGCTGATCATCACCGGCATCCTCGTCGCCCGCAAGGTGCGCGGCGGCCTGCTGATCGGCCTGGTGGTCGGCACGCTCATCTCGGTGATCGTCGAGTCCATCTGGCATCTGGGCAAGGCGGCCGAGAATCCCGGGGGCTGGGGCCTCACGGTTCCGCAGCTCGACGGCAGCCCGTTCAGCCTGCCCGATCTGAGCCTCGTCGGCGCGGTCAGCTTCGATTTCGGCAAGGTCGGCGTCATCACCGTCATCATGCTGGTCTTCACGCTGTTCTTCACGAATTTCTTCGATGCGATGGGCACCTTCACCGGACTCTCGCGCGAGGCGGAACTCGCCGACGAGCGGGGCAACTTCCCCCGGCTGAAGTCTTCGCTGATCGTCGAGGGCGTCGGCGCCGTCGCCGGCGGCTTCACCTCGTCCTCCTCGAACACCGTGTTCATCGAATCCGGCGCAGGCATCGGGGAAGGCGCCCGCACCGGGTTCGCGAATCTGATCACGGGAGCCCTCTTCCTGGCCGCGATGTTCTTCTCCCCGCTCACGCAGATCGTTCCGACCGAGGTCGCCGCCGCGGCGCTCGTCGTCGTCGGCGCGATGATGATGTCGCAGATCCGCAGCCTCGATCTCACCGACATCGGGGTCACCATCCCGATCTTCCTCACCGTGACGGTCATGCCCTTCACCTACTCGATCGCTAACGGCATCGGTGCGGGCTTCATCTCGTGGGTGCTCATCCAGGGACTTTCGAAGCGGGGGAAGCCGGTGCACTGGCTGCTGTGGGTCGTCGCGGCGGGCTTCGTCGTCTTCTTCGCGCGCGGCCCGATCGAGGCGCTCTTCGTCTCGCAATAGCCGGGGTTCGGGCGGTCGGGGCTATCGTTGACTCACAGAACCACGTCTCATATCACCGGCACTCCAGAGGAAGGCGCGCATGTCTGAGAACACACCCGATCCGGGAGCAGTGAACGATCCTGCGACTCCGGGAGCCGTGAACGATCCTGCGACGCCCCAGCCCGCGGCCTCGCAGCCCGCGACGCCGAAGATCGAGCAGCCGCAGTACCATCAACCGCACGCTCAGCAGCCGCCGGCGGCTCCGCAGTACGGCGTCCCGCAGTACCAGCAGCCGGGCGGGCCGCACGCCCAGCAGCCCGCGGCACCGCAGTACGGGGCTCCCCAATACGGAGCTCCGCAGTACGGCGCGCCCTACGGCGCACCCCACTACGCGTACGCTCCGGCGAACAGCGGTCCGAAGGGCATGTCGATCGCGGCGATGGTGCTCGGCATCCTGGGGATACTCTTCTGCATGATCTGGTATCTCGGGATCCCGATGGGCGCGATCGGCCTCGTACTGGGCATCATCGGCCTGCGAAACGAACGGGCGAAGGGAATGGCGCTCACCGGCATCATCTGCGGCGGCCTCGCGATCGCGTTCGCGCTGCTGTTCATCCTCTTCGTGATGTTCGTCTTCTCCACGGCCTACGGCTACGGCACGTTCTGGTGGAGGATGTTCAGCTAGTCACGCGCTCCGCGAGAAGCGCCGCATGCCTCCCGTTGATCCGCGTGAGGATGAGCGTGGCGGCGTGCGGCCCGCTGGGGCGCAGTCGCTTCCTGAGGGCGGCGGGATCCACATCCGCGCCTCGCTTCTTGATCTCGAGCCGCCCGATGCCCCGCTCGCGCAGGGCGCGCGCGAGGTTCTTCTCGCGCATCGGCAGTTCCTCGAGCAGGCGGAAGGCCTGCGCGAAGGGCGTGGGCGTGAGGGCGTCGCTGCCGAGGTAGGCGATGCCGGGGCTGAGGTGGTGGGCGTTCAGCGAGGCGGCCAACCGCCCGATGAGTCGGGCGCGGATCACCGCGGCGTCGGGTTCGTAGAGGTATTCGGCGAGACCCCCGACCTCCGCATCGGGGGCGTCGGCGGCCGCGGTGAGTTCGTGCGATCCGTCGCCCGTCAGGACGATGGCGGATCGTGCGATGCCCGCGCGCGCGGCGGCCCCGAACCACAGCCCCATCTCGACGAGGTCGCCGCCGACTGAGACCCACTGCGCCTCGGCGTTCGCGGGGATGAGGTCGCGGTCGAAGGCAGGGCCGAGCTTCACGCCGAGCGGGAGGCGCTCGGCGAGGCCGAACGCGAAGTCGAGGGAGGGGGAGTAGTCGTTCGTCGAGCTGAGGCGACGCGTGTCCGTGTGCCCCGCGGTGCGGCGGGCGGGGTCGAGGAAGACTCCGTCGGCGTTTTCGAGGGGGAAGATCTCGGCGTCGGCCGTGTGGACGGGAACGCCGAGGTTGTGCGCGGCGATCAGGGCAGTGAACGAGTCGATCTCGACCGGGATCGGGTCGATGCCCGCGGCCTGGAAGGCGAGCGATTCGGAGCCGATGCCGCAGCCGAGATCGGCGACGCGAGTGCAGCCGGCGCTGCGGAACCGCTCGGCGTGGAGCGCCGAGACCACTCCGCGCGACGCCTGCTCGAGCCCTGCGGGGGTGAAGAGCATGCGCTCGGCCCGAGTGCCGAACTTCCCCCGCGCGCGCTCGCGCAGGCCCGCCTGGGTGAGCAGCGCAGACACCTCGTCGGCGTCGACGCCGTCGGCCCGCAGCCGCTGCCCGGCCGCGCTGCTCGAAAGGCCGTCGCGCAGCATGGCCTCGAGCGATTCCAGGCGCGAGTACCCCGGGTCGGTGAGCAGGGCTTCCCAGCCGGGGAGCGGACGTATGGGAGAGAGCATCGCGACCAGTGTAGAAGCGTGCGCGCGCTGTTCGCTGTGCGCGATCCCCGGAGTTGGCACTCGCCTTGCAAGAGTGCCAACCCAGACCCTACACTCGATGCAGGGCACCCGAGAGAGGTGCCGCACACTGAGTCATGAAAAGAGGTCAACCGTGTCGGTCTCCATCAAGCCGCTCGAGGATCGTATCGTCATCAAGCAGGTCGAGGCTGAGCAGACCACTGCTTCCGGTCTGGTCATCCCCGATAGCGCCAAAGAGCGTCCGCAGGAGGGCGAGGTCGTCGCGGTCGGTCCCGGCCGCGTCGATGACAACGGCAACCGCGTGCCGCTCGACGTTGCCGTCGGCGACCGCGTGATCTACTCGAAGTTCGGTGGCACCGAGGTGAAGTACGGCGGCGAGGAGTTCCTCGTGCTGTCGACCCGCGACGTGCTCGCAGTGGTCGTCCGCTAAGCGGACGACCACCATCGAAGGGGCCGGCGCCGCGCGCCGGCCCCTTTTTCGCGCCCGCGGGCTCGTGGGAGCGGGCCGCACCGAGATGAGGCATGCGAGTGCAGTGCGCGCTCCATGCGAACACTAAGCTAGAGCGGTGGAATATCGTCGCGGGCTCATCTACGGCCTGGCCGCTTACATCTCATGGGGAGCGTTCCCGCTCTTCTTCATGCTGCTCGAGGCGGTGAACCCCTTCGAGATCGTGCCCTGGCGCGTCATCACCGGGCTCGCCTTCTGCCTGATCGCGACGGCCGTGGTGCGCCGCTGGCAGCCGCTGCTGCAGATCCTGCGCTCGCCCCGCCAGATCGGCTGGTTCGCGCTCTCCACCGTGCTGCTCTACGCCAACTGGCAGTTCTTCATCGTCGGCGTCGTCACGGGGCGGATCATCGAGACCGCGCTCGGCTACTTCATCAACCCGCTCGTCACGATCCTCATCGGGGTCTTCGTGCGCAAGGAGACCCTGCGCGGGGCGCAGTGGCTCGCGGTGGGGATCGCCGCGGCCGGGGTCGTCTTCTCGGCCCTGGCGTACGGCAAGATCCCGTGGATCGCCTTCGGCGTCGCCTTCTCGTTCGGGCTCTACGGCGCCGTCCGCAAGCAGGTGAGCGAAGACATCGAGGCGCTCCCCGGGTTCACCGTGGAGACGCTCGTCGCCATGCCGATCGCCCTCGGGCAGCTCGCGCTGGTCTCCTGGTTCACGGGCGGCCTCGGGGCGTTCGACCACGGCGCGCTCTCCACCACCGCGCTCCTGCTCAGCGGCACCGTGACCGCGATCCCGCTGCTCTTCTTCGCGGCATCCACCCGCAGGCTCCCGCTCTCGCATATGGGCTTCCTGCAGTTCGGGACACCGATCCTCGGATTCCTCACAGGATGGCTGATCTTCGGCGAAGAGATGCCGTTCGTCCGCTGGATCGGATTCGTGGCCGTGTGGCTCGCGCTCGCGGTCCTGGTGTGGGACATGATCCGCAATCTGAGAGCGCGGAATACGGTGCCGATCGCGGCGTTAGACTGAATATCACGCCCGCACTTCCCGCGAAAGAGGTTCCATGGAACAGCGCGATCCATTTGCGTTCACCGGTCTCACCTATGACGATGTGCTGCTGCTGCCGTCGCACACCGATGTCATCCCGAGCGAGGCAGACACCTCCACTCAGCTGACCAGAAACATCCGACTGGGGATCCCGCTCGTCTCGGCGGCCATGGACACCGTGACCGAGACGCGCATGGCGGTCGCGCTCGCCCGCAACGGCGGCATCGGCATTCTGCACCGCAACCTCTCGATCGGCGATCAGGCCGAGATGGCGGATCGCGTGAAGCGCAGCGAAGCCGGCATGATCACGAACCCCGTCACCACGACGGTGGACGCCACCGTCGCCGAGGTCGACGCGCTCTGCGGCGAGTACCGCGTGAGCGGCCTGCCGGTCATCGACGATGGCGGCAAGCTCGTCGGCATCATCACCAACCGCGATATGCGGTTCCTCTCGGCAGAGGAGCGCAAGACGACGCGCGTCGCCGATGCGATGAAGCCCATGCCGCTCATCACCGGGCACCCGGGCATCTCGCGCGACGCGGCGGCGGCGCTGTTCAAGGAGCACCGCATCGAGAAGCTCCCGCTCGTCGACGCGAACGGAAAGCTCACCGGGCTCATCACGGTGAAGGACTTCGACAAGGAAGAGGAGTACCCGAACGCGGCGAAGGACGACGCGGGTCGCCTGCGCGTCGGTGCGGCGATGGGCTTCTTCGGAGATGCGTGGGAGCGCGCGGGCGCGCTCGTCGACGCGGGAGTCGACGTGCTCGTCGTCGATACGGCGAACGGCGACAGCCGCGGCGTGCTCGACATCATCGCGAAGCTCAAGGGCGACCCGGCATTCGCGAACGTCGACCTGATCGGCGGCAACATCGCCACCTACGCTGGGGCGAAGGCGCTCGTGGAGGCCGGAGTCGACGCGGTGAAGGTCGGTGTCGGCCCGGGCTCCATCTGCACGACGCGCGTGATCGCCGGCGTCGGCGTGCCGCAGGTCACGGCGGTGTACGAGGCTGCGAAGGCCGCGACTCCCGCGGGCGTGCCGGTGATCGCCGACGGCGGCCTGCAGTACTCGGGCGATATCGCGAAGGCGCTCGTCGCCGGTGCGTCATCGGTCATGATCGGGTCGCTCTTCGCGGGCACCGATGAGAGCCCGGGGGATCTCGTCTTCATGGGCGGCAAGCAGTTCAAGAACTACCGCGGCATGGGCTCGCTCGGTGCGCTGCAGACCCGCGGCGAGCGCACCTCGTACTCGAAGGATCGCTACTTCCAGGCCGATGCTCCGAGCGATGAGAAGCTCATCCCCGAGGGGATCGAGGGGCAGATCGCGTATCGCGGCCCGCTGCGCTCGGTCGCTCATCAGCTCGTCGGCGGGCTGCGCCAGTCGATGATGTACGTCGGCGCGCACACGATCGAGGAGCTCAAGGAGCGCGGCCAGTTCGTCCGCATCACCGCCGCGGGGCTGAAGGAATCGCATCCGCACGACGTGCAGATGGTCGTCGAGGCGCCGAACTACAAGCGATAGCCGTCGCTGAAACGGGCCGGGCGGGATTCCCGCCCGGCCCGTTCCGCATCGGACGAGCACCGGGGAGACCGCGATCTCTCAGTGCTGGGAGGATAGGCTTAGGGTGTGAGCAGCGAGATCGAAATCGGCCGTGGGAAGCGCGCGCGTCGCGTGTACACCTTCGAGGAGATCGGCATCGTGCCGACTCGTCGCACCCGAGATCCCGAGGTCGTGAGCCTCGACTGGACGATCGACGCATTCAAGTTCGAGACCCCGGTGCTCGGCGCCCCCATGGACTCCGTGATGTCGCCCGCGAGCGCGATCGAGATCGGCCGTCTCGGCGGCCTCGGCGTGCTGAACCTCGAGGGGCTCTGGACCCGCTACGAAGATCCGCAGCCGCTGCTCGACGAGCTCGCCGGACTCGACGACTCGATCGAGACCGTGAAGCGCATGCGCGAGATGTACGCCGCCCCGATTCAGGGCGAGCTCATCCGGGCGCGACTGCGCGAGATCCGCGAGGCCGGCGTCACCGTGGCCGGGGCGCTATCGCCGCATCGCACCGCCGAGTTCTCGGAGGTCGTGATCGGCGCCGGCGTCGACCTCTTCGTCATCCGCGGCAACACCGTGTCGGCCGAGCACGTGTCGACCCCCGGCTGCGAACCGCTGAACCTCAAGCAGTTCATCTACGAGCTCGATGTGCCGGTGATCGTCGGCGGCGCCGCGACCTACCAGTCGGCGCTGCATCTCATGCGCACCGGGGCGGCGGGCGTGCTCGTCGGCTTCGGCGGCGGCGCCTCCGGCACGACGCAGGCGACCCTCGGCATCCGCGCGCCCATGGCCAGCGCGATCGCCGACGTCGCCGGAGCCCGCACCGACTACCTCGACGAGTCCGGCGGGCGCTACGTGCACGTGATCGCCGACGGCGGACTCGGCACCTCGGGCGACCTCATCAAGGCGATCGCCTGCGGCGCGGACGCCGTCATGCTCAGCTCCGCGCTCGCCCGCGCGACCGACGCCCCCGGCCGGGGCTGGCACTGGGGCCAGGAGGCGCATCATGCAGACCTGCCCCGCGGGCGTCGCGTCCGCGTCGGCGAGGTCGGCACGCTGCAGGAGATCATCTCCGGGCCGGCGCACGTCGCCGACGGCACCGCGAACCTCATGGGCGCCCTGCGCCGTGCGATGGCGACCACCGGCTACAGCGAACTCAAGGAGTTCCAGCGCGTCGGCATCGTGCACATCGAGAGCTAGCGGCATGACGGCGAAGCTGAGTCCCGAAGCTCGAAACGCCGCGATCGCGCGCCTGCGAGATCCCTCGCACGAGCTCGACGTCCTCGTCATCGGCGGCGGCGTCACCGGCACCGGCGCGGCGCTCGACGCCGTCACCCGAGGCCTCTCCACCGGGCTCGTCGAGTCGCGTGACTGGGCGTCGGGAACCTTCAGTCGCTCGGCGAAGCCCGTGCGCGGGGGGATCCGCTACCTCGAGCAGTTGAACTTCTCGCTCGTGCACGAGGCCCTGATCGAACGCGGGCTGCTGCTGCAGCGCATCGCCCCGCACCTCGTCCGGCCGGTCCGCTTCCTGTACCCGCTCACGAAGCCGGTGGTCGAGCGCGTCTACATCGGCGCGGGCATGCTGCTCTACGATCTCTTCGCGCGAACCGGCCGCCGCCCCCCGGGCGTGCCCTGGCATCGCCATCTCACGAGGCGCCGGCTCGCGCGCGACGTGCCCGGGCTGAAGCCGCACGCGTTCCGCGGCGGGCTCACCTACAGCGATGCGCAGCTCGACGACGCCCGATTCGTCGCGACCGTCGCCCGTACCGCGGCGGGTTACGGGGCGCACGTCGCCAGCCGGGTGCGCGTCGAGGGCTTCCTGCGCGTCGGCGAGCGCGTCGTGGGCGTCACCGCGCGAGATCTCGAGACCTCGGAGGTCTTCGAGATCCGCGCGAAGCAGGTCGTGAACGCGACCGGCGTCTGGACGAACGACGTGCAGCAGCTCATCGGCGAGCGCGCCTCGTTTTCGGTGCGGGCGTCGAAGGGGATCCACCTCGTCGTTCCGCGCGATCGCTTCCGCTCGAAGTACGGCCTCCTGCTGCGCACCGAGAAGAGTGTGCTCTTCGTGATCCCATGGGGCCGCCACTGGCTCATCGGCACCACCGACACCGACTGGAACCTCGACAAGGCGCACCCCGCCGCGACCGCCGCCGACATCGACTACCTGCTCGGCCACGTCAATCGCGTGCTGCGTACCCCGCTCACGCGCGACGACGTCGAGGGCGTCTACGCGGGGCTGCGGCCGCTGCTCGCGGGTGAGAGCGATGACACCTCCAAGCTCTCGCGCGAGCATCTCGTCGCGCAGCCGGTGCCCGGACTCGTGATGGTCGCCGGCGGCAAGCTCACCACCTATCACGTGATGGCGAAGGACGCGATCGATGCCGCGGCCGACGCCCTCGACGGGCGCATCCCGGCGTCGATCACCGAAGACATTCCGTTGCTCGGCGCCGAGGGCTATCGCGCCGCATGGAACCGCAGGAAGCGGATCGCGCGCGCCTTCGGGGTGCACACGACGCGCATCGAGCACCTGCTCGGCCGCTACGGCTCGCTCACGAGCGAGCTGCTCGATCTCGTCAGCGAGCGGCCGGAGCTCGCGGAGCCGCTTCCCGGGGCGGACGACTACATCGCCGCCGAGGTCGTCTACGCGGCCGGTCACGAGGGCGCGCTGCACCTGGACGACGTGCTGGCGCGCCGCACCCGCATCTCGATCGAGGCCTGGGATCGCGGGGTTTCTGCGGCGCCCGTCGCCGCGCGGCTCATGGCCGAGGTGCTCGGCTGGAGCGACGCGCACCGCGACGACGAGGTCGCGAAATACCTCGCGCGTGTCGAGGCCGAGGTCGCCAGTCAGCAGGAGCTGACCGATGAGGCGGCGGATCGCGTGCGATTGCGGGCCCCGGAGATCAATGTGCAGCCTCGCGTCGGCGGGCCGGCGTGAGCCCCGCCTCGCGCCCGCACTACGAGGGCGATCCGACACTCGCGCGCGTCATGCGACGGCCGCAGTGGATCGGCGCGCTCCTGCTCGCGCTGATCGTCTCGGCGGTGTTCGCGTGGCTCGGGCAGTGGCAGCTCGGGCAGGCCGTGGTGCAGCAGCACGACGATGAGGTCGCGAGCGAGACCGCCAGGCCGCTCGCCGATCTCGCGCGCGCCGGAGAGCCGGTGAGCGATGCCTCCGCGGGTATGGTCGTCACGACCGACGGGCGGTTCGTGCCCGGCGATTTCGTCATCGTCGAGAACCGTACGAACGACGGCGACCCCGGGGTCTGGGTGACGGCGCATCTGCGCACGAGCGGCGGCGACCAGCTCGCCGTCGCCATCGGATGGGCGCCCGACGCGGCCTCTGCGGCACGCGCGCGCGCCGCCATCGAATCGGATGCCGCCGTCATGGGGGCGGATCACGCCATCGAGGGCCGGTACATGCCGAGCGATGCGGCCGTCTTCCTGGGGCCGGACGATCTCGGCCGGGTCACGAGCATGGCCGCGGCGGAGCTCGTGAATCTGTGGGCGCCGTATTCCGGCTCCGCCTTCGCGGGGTTCCTGGTGATGCACCCGCAGGGCCCCCTCGACGAGGCGGCGCTCGCGGGATGGGGGCTGCAGCCGATCGACTCGGTGCCTCCGCTGCCGCAGGAGGCCGTCAACTGGCTGAACCTCTTCTACGCGGTCGAATGGGTGGTGTTCGCGGGCTTCGCCGTCTTCCTCTGGTACCGGCTCGCCCGCGACGCGTGGGAGAAGGAGCACGAGCGGCAGCTGCTGCTCGCGGGCGATCCCCCAGATCACGGAAGATAGAATGAACATCATGATCCTGCAGCCGAAACTCGTGGATTTCCCGCGCATCCGCAAAGCGCTCTCGGTGTACAAGGTGACATCGATCATCACGGGCGTGATGCTGCTTCTGCTGTGCAGCGTCATGGTGATGCGCTACGTCTTCCAGGTCGAGCTGTTCGTGGGGACCCCGAACGGCTTCGTCGAGTTCCTGCCGACGATTCCCGCGGGGCAGGAGCAGGAGTTCGCGCGCGAGGGCTTCGATCTCTTCAAGGCGATCCTCATCGCCCACGGCTGGTTCTACGTCGTCTACCTGATCTCGGCGTTCATGCTGTGGAGCCCGATGCGCTGGCCGTTCGCACGCTTCCTGATGCTCGCGCTGGGCGGCGTGATCCCCTTCCTCTCGTTCTTCCTCGAGGGGCGCACCGCCCGCCGCGTCGAGCGGCAGCTCGCCGAGATCGAGCACGAGCAACAGACCGAACCCTCGGCTGCGACCAGCGCAGCACCGACCCTGGAAGGCCGTTCATGAGCGAACCCACTGCAACCACCGCGCATCGGCCGGTGCTGGTGGTCGATTTCGGAGCGCAGTACGCGCAGCTGATCGCCCGCCGCGTGCGCGAGGCAGGCGTCTTCTCCGAGCTGGTGCCGCACACCATCACGGCCGCCGAGGTCACGGCGAAGCAGCCGCTCGGCATCGTGCTCTCGGGCGGCCCGTCGTCGGTGTACGAAGAGGGCGCGCCGAGCTTCGACGAGAGCATCTTCGAGCTCGGCATCCCCGTGCTCGGGATCTGCTACGGATTCCAGATGATGGCCCGCGCGCTCGGCGGCGAGGTCGGCAACACCGGTGACCGCGAGTACGGGGCGACCGATGCCACGATCCTGGGCGGCGGCGGCGCCATCCTCGGCGGGCAGCCCGAATCCCAGAACGTGTGGATGAGCCACGGCGACGCGGTGCAGAGCGCGCCCGAGGGCTTCGAGGTGCTCGCCCGCACGGCGGTGACGCCGGTCGCGGCCTTCGGCTCGCCCGAGCGTCGCCTCTACGGAGTCCAGTGGCACCCCGAGGTGAAGCACAGCGACCACGGGCAGCGCGTGCTCGAGAACTTCCTGCACCATGTCGCGGGCATCGCCGCCGACTGGAACGCGGGCAGCGTCATCGAGGAGCAGATCGCCCGCATTCGCGAGCAGGTCGGCGATGCGCGCGTGATCTCGGCGCTCTCGGGCGGTGTCGACTCCGCGGTGTCGACCGCGCTCGTGCACCGCGCGATCGGCGATCAGCTCACGGCGGTGTTCGTGGATCACGGGCTGCTGCGCGCCGGCGAGCGCGAGCAGGTCGAGAAGGACTACGTCGAATCGACGGGGGTGCGCCTCATCACCGTCGATGCCGCCGACACCTTCCTCGGGCACCTCGAGGGCGTCACCGACCCCGAGCAGAAGCGCAAGATCATCGGTCGCGAGTTCATCCGCGCGTTCGAGCAGGTGCAGCGCGAGCTCGTCGACGAGGCGAAGGCCGACGGCGCGCCGATCAAGTTCCTCGTGCAGGGCACGCTCTATCCCGATGTCGTCGAGTCGGGGGGCGGATCGGGCACCGCGAACATCAAGTCGCATCACAACGTCGGCGGGCTTCCCGAGGACATGACCTTCGAGCTCATCGAACCGTTGCGCGATCTGTTCAAGGACGAGGTGCGCGCCGTGGGGCGGGAGCTCGGCATTCCCGAGGTCATCGTGTCGCGCCAGCCCTTCCCGGGGCCGGGGCTCGGCATCCGCATCGTGGGGGAGGTGACGCGCGATCGTCTCGAGACGCTGCGCGCCGCCGACGCGATCGCGCGCGCGGAGCTCACCGCCGCCGGCCTCGACTCGGAGATCTGGCAGTGCCCGGTCGTGCTGCTCGCCGATGTGCGCTCCGTGGGCGTGCAGGGCGACGGTCGCACCTACGGGCATCCGATCGTGCTGCGCCCGGTGTCGTCCGAGGACGCGATGACCGCCGATTGGACCCGCGTGCCCTACGAGGTGCTGGCCCGGATCTCGAACCGCATCACGAATCAGGTGCCCGAGGTGAACCGCGTCGTGCTCGACGTGACGTCGAAGCCGCCGGGAACCATCGAGTGGGAGTGAGAAGAGGGTCGGCGATGCCGGCCCTTTTCCGTTGCTCGCAGGAATCGCGTCCGTGTGCGCATCGCGAGCGCGTACCCGCGGGTCTGCAGCATCGAGGCGTGGCGAACGGGGCTTATCTGGTTGCGCGGGGACGCGGGTCGCCCGGGGACGCGGGTCGCCCCGAGACGTGAAACGCCCCGAGCAGCCGAAGCCGCCCGGGGCGATCCGCTCTCTCGACGAGAGAGTTAGTTTCGGAAGATCGCGAGGATGCGCAGGATCTCGACGTAGAGCCAGATCAGCGTCACCATGAGGCCGAAGGCCGCCGACCATGCCCACTTCTCGGGCACGCGGTTCTGCACGCCGTTGCGGATGCTCTCGAAGTCCATCACGAGCGAGTACGCAGCGAGCAGCACGGCGAGCAGGCCGAGGGCGATGCCGAGCCAGCCCGAGCGCATGCCGAAGGCGTCCATGCCGGGGACGGTGAGCATGAGGACCACGTTCACGAGCGAGAACAGCAGGTAGCCGCCGACCGCGATGAAGAAGATCTTCGTCATGCGCGGGC
>JBDIAD010000007.1:0-15680 GCA_039812205.1 Leucobacter sp. | reverse complement strand
CGCGCCGTCCGCGATCAGGTGGATCGACGGGTTGAGGCGCACGAGCGCTCCCCCGAGCGTCACCACGATGTGCGTCAGCGTCGCGTCGCGACCGACCGCCGCGTAGTGGCTCGAGAGGTGCACGGCCTCGTCGTCCCACTGCTGCACGCTCACGACCGTGAGGTTCGCGCCGTCGCCGACGATCATCTCGACGTTCTCGGTGAGGTTCGCCGAACCGCGGTTCTCGAGGATCACGAGCCCCTTGGACTGCGGCTTCGCCTCGATGATGGTGTGCGCCCCGCGCGCGTCGCCACCGAGATCGGCGCGCGAGACGATGGTCGTCTCGGCATTCTCCTCGGTCACGGTCACGAGGTGCGCCTCCGCGAATGCGCCCCAGGCGGCCGCGGCCGCGCGGTCCTCGGGAACCCCGGCGCGCCCGATGCGGGTGTCGTCGCGAGAGATCCACTCCTCGGTGGCGCCGCCGGCGAGCTGCACCGTGTGCGGCAGACGATCGCCCGAGATGCCCGCCTCGAGCAGATGCGCGATCTTCGGGATCGGGGTGAACTTCCAGTTCACCTCGCGGCCGGTGACGGCCGGGAATTCTGCGAGCTCGGTGGACTTGAATCGTTCGGAGCGGGCCTGAACGGGAGCCGCGTGATCCCAGTCACCGTCGGTGTGGGCCTTGAAACCGTGCTGTGCGGTATCGACTGCTGACATTTAACCGACGGATCCTTCCATGCTCATCTCGATGAGCTTGTTCAACTCCAGTGCATATTCCATGGGCAGCTCGCGCGCGATGGGCTCGATGAAGCCGCGCACGATCATCGCCATCGCCTCCTCCTCGGAGAGCCCGCGGCTCATGAGGTAGAAGAGCTGGTCCTCGTTCACCCGGGTGACCGTCGCCTCGTGCGCCAGCTCGGCGTCATCGGTGCGGATGTCGATCGCGGGGTAGGTATCGCTGCGCGAGATCGTGTCGACGAGCAGCGCGTCGCACACCACCGAGTTGCCGGCGCGGTGCGCGTTGGCCTCGACGCGGACCTCTCCGCGGTAACCGGTGCGTCCGCCGCCGCGGGCGATCGACTTCGAAAGGATCGACGACTTCGTGTCGGGCGCGAGGTGCACCATCTTGGCACCGGCGTCCTGGTGCTGGCCGGGGCCGGCGAAGGCCACCGAGAGCGTCTCGCCCTTGGCATGGCGCCCGGTGAGGTAGACGGACGGGTACTTCATGGTGACCTTGGAGCCGATATTGCCGTCGACCCATTCCATGGTCGCGCCCTCTTCGGCCATCGCTCGCTTGGTCACGAGGTTGTAGACGTTGTTCGACCAGTTCTGGATGGTGGTGTAGCGAACGCGCGCGTTCTTCTTGACCACGATCTCGACGACCGCCGAGTGCAGCGAGTCGCTCTTGTAGATCGGCGCCGTGCAGCCCTCGATGTAGTGCACGTAGCTGCCCTCGTCGGCGATGATGAGCGTGCGCTCGAACTGGCCCATGTTCTCCGTGTTGATGCGGAAGTAGGCCTGCAGCGGGATCTCGACGTGCACGCCCTTCGGCACGTACACGAAGGAGCCGCCAGACCAGGTCGCCGTGTTGAGCGCGGCGAACTTGTTGTCGCCCGCGGGGATCACGTTGCCGAAGTACTCCTCGAAGAACTCGGGGTGCTCGCGCAGCGCGGTGTCGGTGTCGAGGAAGATGACGCCCTGCGCCTCGAGATCCTCGCGGATCTGGTGGTACACCACCTCGGACTCGTACTGGGCCGCGACGCCCGCGACGAGGCGCTGGCGCTCCGCCTCGGGGATGCCCAGGCGCTCGTAGGTGTTGCGGATCTCCTCGGGGAGCTCCTCCCACGAGCTCGCCTGCTTCTCGGTGGAGCGCACGAAGTACTTGATGTGATCGAAGTCGATCTCGCTGAGATCGGCGCCCCAGGTCGGCATCGGCTTGCGTTCGAAGATCTTGAGCGCCTTCAGCCGGCGCTCCAGCATCCACTCGGGCTCGTTCTTCAGCCTGGAGATATTGCGAACGACGTCCTCGCTGAGGCCGCGTTCCGCCGCGTCCCCTGCCGCATCCTCATCGTGCCAACCGAACTCGTAGACGCCCAGGCCTTCGAGTTCGGGGCGATCAATCAGCACTTCTGGCATGTTCTGTCCTCGTCAATCTCACTGCGGTGTTGTACGCACGCCAATACGAGAGCACATGAGTCTCTCCGCAGCGTTGCAGTAGTGTGGGCATCGGATTCGCCCGTCCGGGCTCGCCTGCAGAGCGAGCGGTGACCTCAGTCTACCGTTTCGACGGGAGGATTCCCAGTTCATCAGACGAAAGGTTCGCTGTGCGCGCACTCCCTGTCGAACAGGCCGTTTCGAACACCGACTCCGAGACTCTGCCGCGCGGTCTGAGATTCGCGGCCTGGGGCTCGCTCATCGCGAACATCGCGATCCTCGGAACGGGCGGCGCCGTGCGCCTCACGGGATCCGGGCTCGGCTGCCCCAGCTGGCCGCTCTGCACCCCGGGATCGCTGATCCCCACCGACGAGCTCACCTACCACTCCCTCATCGAGTTCGGCAATCGGCTCATGACCGGCGTCCTCGGCATCCTCGCGATCCTCGTCATCCTGCTGATGTGGAGCATCCGCCGCAGCCGCGCCGACCTCTTCCGCCTGGCGTGGGTCGTGCTCGGCGGGGTGATCCTGCAGGGGGTGCTCGGCGGCATCATCGTGCTTCTGCACCTGGACGCGAACCTCGTCGGACTGCACTACGTGATCTCGCTCGCGCTGGTGGCGATCACCGCGACCTACGTCGCGCGCATGGGCGAGGCGGGCGGACCCCGAACGCGCGACGTCTCCCCCGCCTTCATGATCGTCACCCATATCACGAGCGCCGTGCTGTTCGTCACGGTGATCTTCGGCGTGCTCACGACCGGCTCGGGCCCGCACTCGGGCGATGCCACGATCCAGCGCGACGGCATCGACGCCGAGATCATGGCGCACGTGCACTCCTGGCCGGGGTACATCCTCGCCGGCCTGCTCGCGCTCATCCTCTGCTGGTCCGTCGCGCGGCGCTACGCCGTGACACCCTGGATCGCGGCGCTCATCGCCCTCACCGCGGTGCAGATCATCGTCGGGATCTACCAGGCGCGGGAGCACCTGCCGCCGCTCGCGGTCGGCGTGCACATGGTGCTCGCCGGTGTCGTCGTGGCCTGCGCCGCCGTCGTGGTGCTGAAACTCAAGCGCCCCGCGGCCTCGCCGCGCGACGCCTGACTCCCCGTCCCCGAACCGGCTCGAGAAACACCCCTTAGACGCGGGCGAGCGCCTGCTCGATATCGTTCCACAGATCTTCGACGTGCTCGATCCCGATGCTGATCCGCACGAGGGATTCGGGGATGTCCGCGGGCTCCCCCGGGTGCCGGCGCCGGCGTTCCGCGAGCGATTCCACCCCGCCGAGACTCGTCGCGGGCGTGATCAGCCGAAGCGCCGCCACGAAGCGCTCGGCCGCGGCCGCGTCGCCGTCGATCTCGCACGAGATCACCGCACCGAAACCCTGCAATTGCGCGCGCGCGCGTTCGTGATTCGGATCCGAGGGAAGCCCCGGGTACCGGACGCGCCCCACTCGCGGATGCCCGTCCAGGCGTTCCGCGATGACCCCCGCGGTGGCTTCCGCACGACCCAGTCTGATCTCGAGCGTCCGCAGCCCGCGCAGCGCGAGCCACGCCTCGAACGCACCCGGGACCGCGCCGTGCAGCGTGCGATAGCCCTGGATCCGTTCCCGCAGTCCGGCGTCCGAGGCGACGACCATCCCGAGCAGCACATCCGAGTGGCCCGCGATGAACTTCGTCGCCGAATGCACCACGATGTCGGCGCCCAGCTCGAGCGGCCGCTGCCGCAGCGGCGTGCAGAAGGTGTTGTCGACCGCGGTGCGCACGCCGAGCTCTCGCGCCGCCGCGAGAAGCCTCGGAAGCTCGATCACGTCGAGCGTCGGATTCGTCGGGGATTCGAGCCACACGAGATCCGCGCCCTCGAACTGCGCGACGCTCCCGTCGACATCGAGCGGATCGATCTCCCGAAGCATCACGGCGCCGGCCGCGGCGAGCGTCCGCGCGAGGCCGATGCTTCCGTTGTACGCGAGCCGCGGCACTACCATCGTTCCGCCTACCGGCACCAGCCCGAAGACCGCGGCGACGGCCGCCATCCCCGAAGCGAACGCCACCCCGGGAAGATCCGCCCCTTCGAGCGTCGCGACCGCGTTCTCCAGGGGTTCCCAGCTCGGGCTGCCGAAGCGCGCATAGACCGGTTCGCCACCGCCCGGTGTTCCCATGCTGCGGAAGGTCGCGCTCATGGAGATCGGCGGGTTGAGCTCGGCGCTCGTGGCGGGGTCGGGTCGCCCGAGAGAGACGACCGCGGTGGCCGGGTGCAGGTGCTGATGCGGCTGTGCCATGCGCTCAGCGTACTCCCGGGGCGACTCGCGAGCGTTCCGCGGCCGGCGTTCCGAGACGGGCGAGAGGGCCGGAACGCGTCAGAACGGGAGCAGCGGATCGACAGCGATCGCGATCGCGAGAATCGAGAGGTACATGTTGGCGGTGTGGAAGACGCGCATCGGCTTGCCCTCTGCGCCCCGAATCGCGTGACTGTAGAGCTCGTGCGCGCGCCACAGGAAGTATCCGCCGGCCACCACCGCGACCGTCGTGTAGGTGATGCCCATATCGGCGACCGGGATCAGGAGCAGGCTCGCGGCGATCGTCGCCCAGGTGTACAGGATCACCTGCAGCCCCACCGTCACGCGCCCCCGGACCACCCCGAGCATCGGCACGCCGGCCGCGGCGTAGTCGTCGCGGTACCGCATCGACAGCGGCCAGTAGTGCGCGGGGGTCCACACGAAGATGATCACGAAGAACACCCAGGCGGGCCAGTCGACCGTACCGGTGACGGCGGCCCAGCCGATGAGCACCGGGAAGCAGCCAGCGATGCCGCCCCAGACGATGTTCTGCTCGCTGTGGCGCTTCAGCAGGATCGTGTAGATCACGACGTAGAAGAAGATCGCCGCGGCCGAGAGCGCGGCGGCCAGCCAGTTCGTCGTGAAGTACAGCCAGATCACCGAGGCGAAGCCGAGCACCCAGGAGAAGATGAGCGCATTGCGATCCGAGATCTCACCGGTGACGAGCGGGCGATCCTTCGTCCGCTCCATGCGCCGATCCATGTCCCGATCGATGTAGCAGTTGAACGCACCCGCGGAGCCCGCGCTCATCGCGCCGCCGAGGAGGGTCGCCAGCACCAGCCAGAGGTTCGGCAGCGCGCGCTCGGCCAGGATCATGGCGGGAACGGTGACGACGAGCAAGAGCTCCATGACCCGGGGCTTCGTAAGAGCGAAATACGCCTTCAGCGTCCGCCGGAAACCGAGCCGCGGAGCGAGCTGCACAGTGTGTGACTGACTCTCAGAATTGATCGACATCGCGATCTATCGTACCTGCTCCGCCTGTAGGCTAAGAATGCGCGCGAATGTGCCGTCGCACGTCGAAAAACAGCGATCCGAAAGGTCATGCATTGTCAGAGCAACTGCACTGGAGCGAAATCGACGACCGGGCAGTGGACACGGCGCGGGTTCTCGCCGCCGACGCTGTCGAACGTGTCGGAAACGGCCATCCGGGCACCGCGATCAGCCTCGCACCGCTGGCGTATCTGCTCTACCAGCGCACTCTGCGCCACGACCCGCGCGACACCGATTGGATCGGGCGAGATCGCTTCATCCTCTCGGTCGGTCATAGCTCCCTCACGCAGTACGTGCAGCTCTACCTCGGCGGCTTCGGCCTCGAACTCGACGATCTGAAGGCGTTGCGCACCTGGGGCTCGAAGACCCCGGGCCACCCCGAATACGGTCACACCGCCGGCGTCGAGATCACCACCGGGCCGCTCGGTCAGGGGCTCGCCTCGGCCGTCGGCTTCGCCTACGCCCAGCGCTACGAGCGCGGGCTCTTCGACCCGGAGGCCGCCCCGGGCGAGAGCCCCTTCGATCACTACGTCTACGTGGTCGCCGGCGACGGAGACCTGCAGGAAGGCGTCACCGCGGAGGCGAGCTCCCTGGCGGGCCACCAGGAGCTCGGCAACCTCATCGCGATCTACGACTCGAATCAGATCTCCATCGAGGACGACACCGACATCTCCTTCAGCGAGAACGTGCGCGACCGCTACGAGTCCTACGGCTGGCAGGTGCTCGAGATCGATTGGAAGGCCGGCGGCGAGTACCGCGAAGACGTGCCCGCGCTCGATCGTGCCATCCGCGAGGCGCAGGCCGACACGACGCGCCCCTCCCTCATCATCCTGAAGACCATCATCGGTTGGCCCTCGCCCGGCAAGCAGAACACCGGCGGCATCCACGGCTCGGCCCTCGGCGAGGCGGAGCTGCGCGGCCTCAAGGAGGTGCTGGGCTTCGATCCCGAGGAGCACTTCGTCGTGGCTCCGGAGGTGCTCGAGCACACCCGGGCGCTCGCGGATCGCGCGGCCGCGGATCGCGGGGCCTGGCAGGAGCGCTTCGACGCGTGGCGCCTGGCGAACCCCGATCGGGCGAGGCTCCTCGATCGGCTCGAAGGCGGCGAACTGCCCGAGGCGGCGCTGGCGGCGCTGCCGACGTTCGAGGCGGGCAAGAGCGTGGCGACGCGTGCCGCGAGCGGAGCGGTGATCGGCGCCCTCGCTCCCCTGCTGCCCGAGCTCTGGGGCGGATCTGCCGATCTCGCCGGTTCGAACAACACCACCATCGCGGGGGCGCCCTCGTTCGTCCCGGCGCGGCGCTCGACGAAGATGTGGTCGGCGGATCCTTACGGCCGGGTGCTGCACTTCGGCATCCGGGAGCACGCCATGGCCGCGATCATCAACGGCATCCAGCTGCACGGCAAGACGCGCTCCTACGGCGGCACCTTCCTGCAGTTCGCCGATTACATGCGCCCCGCGGTCCGCCTCGCGGCGCTGATGCAGGTGCCGAGCATCTTCGTGTGGACGCACGATTCGATCGGACTCGGCGAAGACGGGCCGACGCATCAGCCCATCGAGCATCTCGCATCGCTGCGCGCGATTCCCGGACTCGCTATGGTGCGGCCCGCCGATGCGAACGAGGTCGCCATCGCCTGGCACGAGACGCTCTCCCGCCACGGCGGCCCGGTCGGCCTCGCGCTCACGCGCCAGAACGTCCCGGTGTTCGCGCGCGGGGAGGGAGAGGCGACCGGCGACGCCTTCGCGAGCGCCGAGGGCGTGCGCAAGGGCGCCTACGTGCTCGCGGAATCGCCGACGGGATCGGTCGACGTGATCCTGATCGCCACCGGCAGCGAGGTGCAGTTCGCCGTCGAGGCCCGCGAGCGGCTCGCGGCCGAGGGCATCGGGGCTCGCGTCGTCTCGGCGCCGTGCCTCGAATGGTTCGCCGAGCAGACCGCCGAGTACCGCGAATCGGTGCTGCCGGCCTCCGTGACCGCACGCGTCAGCGTCGAAGCTGGGCTCGCACTCGGGTGGCGCGAGTATGTTGGCGACCGCGGGCGATCGGTGAGCATCGAGCATTTCGGCGCCTCGGCCGACTCGGAGACGCTGTATCGCGAATTCGGCATCACCGCGGAGGCGGTGGCCGCCGCCGCACGCGAATCGCTCGCCGCCTGATAACCGACGACGAAGAGGAGACCTCCGTGACCGAGACGCGAACGAGCGAACTCAGCGAACTGGGTGTGAGCATCTGGTTGGACGACCTGTCGCGGGACATGATCCGCAGCGGCGCGCTGCGCGAGCTCGTCGACGAGCGATCGGTCGTCGGCATCACCACGAACCCGTCGATCTTCGCGTCCTCGCTCGGCTCCCCGGCCTATGACGACGCTCTGGCGGCGCTGTCGCACACGGATCCCGAGGATGCCGCATTCGCGCTCATGTGCGAGGACGTCGCACTCGCGTGCGATGAGCTGGCGCAGGTCTACGAGGCCTCGCACGGCCTCGACGGCCGGGTCTCCATCGAGGTCTCCCCCGAACTCGCCCACGACAGCGAGGCGACCGTTGCACAGGCGCAGGCGCTCTGGACGAGGGTGGATCGCCCCAATCTCTTCATCAAGATCCCCGCGACTGAGACGGGGCTCGTCGCCATCGCGCGCGTCATCGGCATGGGGATCAGCGTGAACGCGACGCTGCTCTTCGGATTGCCGCGGAGCCGTCAGCTCGTGAACGCGTATTTCACCGGCCTCGAGATCGCGCGCGATGCCGGTCTCGACCTGAGCGGCATCCGGGCCGTCGCCTCGGTGTTCGTCTCGCGATTCGACGCCCTCGTCGATCCGCAGCTCGACGCCATCGGCTCGCCGGAGGCCGAGGCCCTCCGCGGGCGCGCCGGCATCGCGAACGCGCGACTGGCCGCGGAGATCTTCGAGAAGAGCAAGCGCAGCGCCCGCGCACGGCTGCTCTTCGACGAGGGCGCGCATCCGCTGCGCCCGCTCTGGGCCTCGATCGGGACGAAGGACGCCCGCCTCTCCGACACCGTATACGTCGAGGCGCTCTCGTTCCCGGGAACGGTGCACACCATGCCGCATGCGACGCTGGAGGCGTTCGCCGATCACGGCACCGCCGAACCGCAGTCGTCCGCGGTATGGCGCGAGGCCGACCAGGTCTGGAACGCGCTCGACGGTCTGGGCATCGATTACGCCGCTACCGTGGCCCGGCTCGAGGCGGAGGGCGTCGAGAAGTTCGAGGCGGCGTGGGGCGAGCTCGTCTCGCGCGTGCAGCGGGCCATCGAGGCGGCGTGATCATGACCGCGCACTCATCCGTCGAGATCCGCACGCGGGCGGCGCAGGCAGACGCCCTCGGCGACGGGCTCGTCGTCGATCGCGCGGCGAGCCGTCTCATGCGGGGCGATGCGACCCTGTGGGGCGAGGAGGCCGAGAGCGAGGCCCGGATCAGGCTCGGCTGGGTGCGCTCGCCGCTGCACGCACCCGCGCTCGTCCGCGAGATCCACGAGCTGCGCGACGAACTCGCCGCCGCGGGGATCACGCGTATCGTGCTGTGCGGCATGGGCGGATCGAGCCTCGCCCCCGAGGTCATCGCCGCCCGTGATGGCGCGGCGCTCACGATCCTCGATTCGACGCACCCGGAGACCGTGAACCGCATCGTGCAGGCCGATCCGTCCCGCACCGCGGTGGTGGTGAGCTCGAAGTCGGGCAGCACGATCGAAACACGAAGCCATCTCGCAGCGTTCGAGGCGCGATTCGAAAGCGCGGGCATCGACGCCGTCTCGCGCATCGTGCTCGTGACCGATCCCGGTTCGGCACTCGAGCAGCTCGGCGCCGAGCGCGGTTACCGCGTCTTCCTCGCCGACCCCGACGTGGGCGGGCGCTATTCGGCGCTCACCGCCTTCGGACTCGTCCCCTCCGGCCTCGCCGGTGCGGACATCGAGCGACTGGTCGACGAGGCGGCCGCAGTGCTCCCCGGACTCGCCGCCGATCATGCGGCGAACCCCGCGATCAGGCTCGCCACTGCCATCGCGGCAGGCCTTCCCGAACGCTTCGCATGCGCGCTCATGGAACGCGCGCCCGCCCTCGGGCTTTCCGACTGGATCGAGCAGCTCATCGCCGAGTCGACGGGCAAGCACGGGCACGGCGTGCTGCCGATCGCGATTCGACGGAACGACCCCGAGGCTCGCGGGCCGCTCCCCCGTTCGGAGACGCTCATCGCGCTCGGCATCGGAGCCGACGCGGCCCCGGCAGACCTGGGCATCGGTGCTGCCGGTATGGGGTCCATCGATGTCGGCGCTGCCGATGTCAGCGTCATCGCTCCGCTCGGCGCGCAGTTCCTCATCTGGGAGGCGGCGACCGCCCTGCTGTGCCGCCTCATCGGCGTGAATCCCTTCGATCAACCCGACGTGGAGTCCGCGAAGGCGGCGGCCCAGGCGGTGCTGGCGCGATCCGGGACCCGAGAACCCGAGGCGGCCGCGTTGTCCGACGCGACCTCGCACGCTCCCGGAGCGACGCACCGCGTATTGACCTCTCCGGCGGACCCGGAGAGCCCCCTCCCCGAGGCCCTGCGCGCGCTCCGAGCGGTAGCGGAGCCATCGGGGTACGTCGCGGTCCAGGTATTCGCGGATCGCGAGACCGGTGCGCAGGCGTGGGATGATCTTCGCGCCGCGCTGGTGCGCGCGTGGGGCATCCCGGTCACGCTCGGCTGGGGGCCGCGATTCCTGCACTCCACCGGCCAGCTTCACAAAGGGGGGCCGCGCACCGGCGCCTACCTGCAGATCTTCGCCGAAAGCGACGCCGCCGCCGCGGACCGGGCACGGATTCCCGGTCAGCAGATCGGCTTCGCCGAGCTGATCGCCGCCCAGGCCCACGGCGATCGCGAGGTGCTTCTGGAGCGCGGCCGGCCGGTGCTCGCCATCTCCACGTACGATCTCGATGCGCTCCGCACCGAAATCGAAAACGCGCTCCGCCCGGAATGAACCGGGTGAAGCGCGTTCGTGTCAGCGTGACGCGAGCGGCTCGCTGCTAGCTCGCCGCGACCGACCCACGGCGCTCGCGCAGCTTCTGCAGCGCCTGCGCGAGGAGCTCCTCAGCCTCTTCCGGCGTACGGCGCTCCTTCACGTACGCGAGATGCGTCTTGTAGGGCTCGTTCTTCGCAAGCAGCGGAGGATTCAAGCGATCGCGCCCCGCCGGCAGGCCGGTGTGCGGCGAATCGATCTGCTCGGGAATCTCCTCCTCCGCGACATCCGCGGCGAAATAGCGAACGGTCTCATTGCCGAGCGCGTCCCAGTACGAGACGGTCACACGATCGGCGCGTGCGCCGTGATCCTTCTCCCCCATGGGGCCGGAACCGACGCGCGCACCGCGAATTGCATTACTGCCGGGCACAGTTGGCCTTTCTACGGAACGTGATTAGACGACTGAGAATCGGGCGATGAGCCCGAGACCGACGATCGAGGCGAACCAGGTGAGCGACACCGCGATCGTGATGCGGTTCAGGTTTCGCTCCGCGACGCCCGACGAGCCGAGGCTCGATGTGACGCCACCGCCGAACATATCCGAGAGCCCGCCTCCGCGCCCCTTGTGCAGGAGGATGAAAAGTGTCAGCAGCAGGCTCGTCAGCACGAGGATGACGATCAAGGCGATCTTCACGATGAGCAAGAAATTGAACCTTTCGCAGGCGGATGCGCGGGAAACCTGTACCAGTATAGAGGAGCTAGGACGCCGTCACGTGATCCCGGAAGCGCGCAATGCGGGTGAACTCGTCAGCCTTGAGGCTGGCCCCGCCCACCAGGGCGCCGTCGATATCGGCCTGTCGCATGAACGACGCGATGTTCTGGCTGGTGACGGAACCGCCGTACAGCACCCGGGTCGAGGTCGCGACGTCCTCGCCGCGCAACGCCGCGATCTTCAGGCGGAGGATCCGGCAGACCTCCTGGGCCTGTTCCGGAGTCGCCGCCTCGCCGCTTCCGATCGCCCACACGGGTTCGTAGGCGACGACGAACTCGGCCCCCTCGGGAAGCGCGGAGATCGACCCCTCGAGCTGCCTCAAGGGGACCGCCGAGGCCCCGTGGGCCTCGAGATCTTCGGCGGTCTCCCCGACGCAGACGACGGGAATCATGCCGGCTCGCGCGGTCGCCGCCGCCTTCTCGCCGACCAGGGCGTCGTCCTCGCGATGATGCTGCCGCCGCTCGGAGTGCCCCACGATGACGTACCGGGTCTCGAGCTTCGCGAGAAACACCGCGGCGATGTCCCCGGTGTGGGCTCCCGGCTCGTGGATCGACACGTCCTGCGCCCCGAGCGCGAGTGGGAGCCGGTCGGCGCTCAGCAGGGTCTGCACCGAGCGGAGGTCGGTGAATGGCGGGAACACCGCCACTTCGACGCTCTTGAAGTCGTGCTTCGCGTCCTTCAGCGCCCACGACACCTTCTGCACGTGCGCGATGGCCTGCAGATGGTCGAAGTTCATCTTCCAGTTGCCGGCGATGAGTGCCGTGCGCTGCACGAAGGGCAGGCTCTCGGGCATCGCGGCGGTCTCGGGGGCCTGCTCGTCATCGGCGTCGGTCGTCGCCGGAATCGCCTCGGCTGCCTCGACGGGTTCGGCAGTCTCAGTACTGGGCTCCGCCGCCGCGGCCGGCTCGGATGCCGCATCGACCGGAGCCGTCGTCACCTCGATGCCGGGGCCGGGGAGCACGATCGCCGTCTCCTCGTCGTTCGACTCCTGATTCATGAGAGCACCTCCAACCCGGGAAGGGACTTCCCCTCGAGGAACTCGAGGCTCGCTCCACCGCCGGTGGAGATGTGGCCGAAGCGGTCGTCCTCGAAGCCGAGCGCTCGCACCGCAGCCGCCGAGTCCCCGCCGCCGATCACGGTGAAGCCGGAGGTGTCCGCGAGCGCCTGGGCGACGGTGCGCGTACCGTTCGCGAAGGCCGGGAACTCGAAGACCCCCATGGGTCCGTTCCAGAACACGGTGGCGGAACCGGCGATGGCCTCCGCGAATGCGGCGGCCGAGTCCGGTCCGATGTCGAGGCCGATCCCATCCGAGCCGAATCGACTGGATTCGATCGCGTCCGAGGCGACGATCTCGTGATCGGCATCCGCCGAGAATGCGGACGCCACGACCACGTCGGTGGGGAGCACGAGCCTCACGCCCCGCTGCTGCGCCGTCGCGAGGTACCCGCGCACGGTCTCCAGCTGGTCCTCCTCGAGCAGGCTCGATGCCACCGCATGCCCCTGGGCGGCGAGGAAGGTGAAGAGCATTCCGCCGCCGATGAGCAGGGTGTCGACGCGCTCGAGCAGGTGCGAGATGACGCCGAGCTTGTCGCTCACCTTCGAACCGCCGAGGACCACCGTGTACGGTCGCTCGGGGTTCTCGGTGAGGCGGCGGAGCACCTCGAGCTCGGAGGCGACCAGCCGACCGGCCGCGCTCGGAAGGATCTCGGCGAGCTCAGTGACGCTGGCCTGGCGCCGGTGGACGACGCCGAAGCCGTCGCTCACGAAGGCGTCGGCGCCCTCGGCGAGCTCCGCCGCGAACGCGCGGCGCTCCCCGGCGTCCTTGCTCGTCTCCCCCGCGTTGAAGCGCAGGTTCTCGAGCAGCAGCACGTCGCCGTCGGCCAGCGCCGCCCGCGCGGCGCGCGCCTCGTCTCCCACGGTCTCCGTGCTGAACGCGACATCCGCCCCCAGCAGCTCGGCCAGGCGCCGCGCGACCGGGCGCAGGCTGTACTTGCTCTCCGGCACGCCCGCGGGCCGCCCCAGGTGGCTGATCAGCACGAGTCGGGCGCCGGCCGCGCGGAGCTCGGAGATCGTGCCGAGCGAGGCTCGGATGCGGCCGTCATCGGTGATGACCCCGTCACTGAGCGGAACATTGAGATCGCAGCGAAGAACAACGGTTTTCGACCGGAGATCGCCGAGGGACTCGAGGGTGCGCATGAACATTTCCTTCAAGAGGTCGCGGGCAGGCTCGGAAAGGTGCGGAAATAGTGGCGTGCGAGCCGCCCCGGTACGGGTGCGACTCGCACGTCGGAGTGAGAACTCAGATCAGGCCGGCGGTCTGCGTGCGCGCAGCCTCGAAGCGCTGAGCCGCGTTCTGCCAGTTGGCGATGTTCCACGCGGCCTTGATGTAATCGGCCTTGACGTTGAGGTAGTCGAGGTAGAAGGCGTGCTCCCACATGTCGAGCTGGAACAGCGGAACCGTGCCCTGCGCGGTGTTGGACTGCTGATCGAACATCTGCTGCACGATGAGGCGCGAGCCGAGCACGTCCCAGCTGAGCACCGCCCAGCCCGAGCCCTGGATGCCCGCGGCTGCCGCGGCGAAGTGGGCCTGGAACTTCTCGAAGGATCCGAAGAACTCGTCGATGGCGGCCTTGAGCTCGCCGTCGGGCTGTCCGCCGCCCTCGGGCGACAGATTCGTCCAGAAGATGGAGTGGTTCACGTGACCGCCGAGGTTGAACGCGAGGTCCTTCTCGAGCTTGTTCACATTCGCGAGGTTGCCGGAATCACGGGCCTCGGCCAGCTGCTCCAGAGCGGTGTTCGCACCCGTCACATACGCCTGGTGGTGCTTGCTGTGGTGCAGCTCCATGATCTTGCCGCTGATGTGCGGCTCGAGCGCTGCATAATCGTAGGGAAGTTCAGGCAGGGTGTACGCGGCCATTGGACGCTCCTAACATCAGAATGATTCGAATCATTTACTTGCCCTCCAAGTCTATTCCCGCACGCGGGCCTTCATCAGAGGATTGTGCTCGCACTCAGCGAACGCTACGGGATTCACGAGAGCGAATCCAAGCCTTCCGGGAGGTTCGCCTCGGTCCCGGGGATGCCCCGGGCCTGCGCCTCCTTGTCGGCCATCGCGAGCAGGCGCCTGATGCGCCCGGCGATGGCGTCCTTGGTGAGGGGCGGATCGGCGCGGTTCCCGAGTTCGTCGAGACTGGCCTCGCGGTACTGCAGCCTGAGCGACCCCGCGTACTGCAGATGCTCGGGGATGCCCGCTCCGAGGATCTCGAGCGCGCGCTCCACACGCGCGCACGCCGCCACCGAGGCCTGAGCCGAACGACGGAGGTTCGCGTCGTCGAAGTTCACCAGGCGATTCGCGGTGTTGCGGGTCTCGCGGGCCTTGCGCAGCTCCTCCCAGCCGGCCTGCGCCTCCCCCGCTCCCATCGCGCCGAGCATCTCGCCGATGGTCTCCCCGTCGCGGATCAGCACCTTGTGCTGGCCGCGGATCTCGCGGCTCTTCGCCGAGATCCCGATTCTGCCGGCGGCACCGACCAGGGCCATCGCGGCCTCGGCCGTCGGGCACACGATCTCGAGGCTCGCCGAGCGCCCGGGCGGGGTGATGGATCCGCGGGCGAGGAACGCGCCGCGCCAGATCGCGGCCAATTCGCTCGGGGATCCCGTCGTCAGCCGATTGGGAAGGCCCCGGATCGGGCGCCGCTTGTGGTCGAGCAGTCCGAGCTGCCGGGCGAGCGTCTCCCCTTCGAGCACCCGCACGATGAACTGCGGCGTGCCCGGGCGGGCCGAGGCCGCCGGCGTCTGCTTGGCTTCCGATCGCACCCCGTAGAGCTCTGCGAGGCTCTTGCGCACCCGCTGCACGATCGCGGGGGTGTGCAATTCGACTTCGAGGGCGACCCGCCCCGAGATGGTGTGGAGTCCGCCCGCGAGCCGCAGGACCGTCGCGAGCTCGGCGATCCGGTCGTCGGGACGCTGCACCTGCACCCGCACGAGCTCATTCTTCACATCAGGGGTAGACGTCACTGCAGCCCTCTCAACTCAACCACCACAGACTATTCCCGACCGAGATCGCGGTGCCGCAGATTGACCGCGACGCCCGGAAGGGCCGCCAGTCGGTCGGCGAGCTCGCGCGCCACGGCGACCGAGCGATGCTTCCCGCCGGTGCAGCCGATGGCGAGCGACGCGTGCCGCTTGTTCTCCCGCTGGTATCCGGCCAGCACCGGCTTCAGCGCGGCGACGTAATTGTCGATGAACTCGAGCGCGCCCTCGCGGCTGAGCACGAAGTCCTTGACCTCGGGGTCGACGCCGGTTCTCGCGCGCAGGTCCGGCTCCCAGAACGGATTGGGAAGAAAACGCATGTCGACCATGAGATCGACATCCGTCGGAGTGCCGTATTTGAAGCCGAAGCTCTGCACCTGCAGCTGCAGACCCGGGGTGTCCTCGTCGCTGAAGAGCTCACGAGTCGCAGTCGACAGATCGTGCACGTTGTAGCGGGAGGTGTCGATCACCACGTCGCTGGAGGCGCGCAGCT
>JBDIAD010000006.1:0-15860 GCA_039812205.1 Leucobacter sp. | reverse complement strand
GCCGGCCAGGCCGAGGACGACGTTGCTGCGTCGGCGGCGGTTGGCGCGCTGCGCTGCGTCCGGTCGACGCACTGCGTCCAGTCGGTGCTGCGTCCGGTCGACGCTGCGTCCGGTCGACGCGCTGCGTCCAGTCGGCGCAGCATCCGGGCGGTGCAGCGCGAGCAGCCGGTCGGAAGTGTTTCACTCAAGCGGATATTCGCATTCAAGCGGACGGATCCGCCGTTTTCATCCGCTTGAATGCAAATATCCGCGATTGCGGAACCGCGGCGAGTGAGGCCGTCCGAAGCGCCGGGCGATGGGGCGACCCGGGTCGAACTCCCCGCCTCGCCTGGCCGCTACGCGTGTTCTGCCGGAGATGCGGCCGATTGCCGGAGAAATGCGGCGAATTCTTCCGGCGACTGCCGTATTCTCCGGCAACTTTGCGGACCGGCCGCGATGGCGGGGTGAGCGCCCTCCGACGCACAGACATGCCCCCTCAACGCACAAGTGGGGCCGCACCCGAAGGTGCAGCCCCACTTGCAGCAGGCTGGAGACTTAGAAGTCCATGCCCTGGCTCGGGTCGGCCATCGGAGCCGCGGGCTCCGGCTTGTCGGCGACGACTGCCTCTGTGGTGAGGAACAGTGCGGCGATCGACGCGGCGTTCTGCAGCGCCGAACGGGTGACCTTCGCCGGGTCCAGGATGCCCTGGGCCGCGAGGTCGCCGTATTCGCCGGTCGCGGCGTTCAGGCCGTGGCCGAGAGGCAGCGAGCGGACGCGATCCGCCACCACACCGGGCTCGAGGCCCGCGTTGGCGGCGATCTGGCGCAACGGAGCCTCGATCGCGGCCTCGACGATGCGAGCGCCCACGGCCTCGTCGCCCGAGAGCTCGAGGCTCTCGAACGCATCCTTGCCGGCCTGGATCAGCGCGACGCCGCCACCGGGCAGCACGCCCTCTTCGACGGCGGCCTTCGCGTTGCGAACGGCGTCCTCGATGCGGTGCTTGCGCTCCTTGAGCTCGACCTCGGTCGCGGCACCGGCCTTGATGACCGCCACGCCGCCGGCGAGCTTCGCGAGGCGCTCCTGCAGCTTCTCGCGGTCGTAGTCGCTGTCGGTCGTCTCGATCTCGCGGCGGATCTGCTGCACGCGACCGGCGATCTGCTCTTCTTCGCCGCCGCCCTGCACGATGGTGGTCTCATCCTTGGTGATGATGACCTTGCGGGCGGTGCCGAGCATCTCGAGGGTCGCGTTCTCGAGCTTGAGGCCGACCTCTTCCGAGATGACCTGGCCGCCGGTGAGGATCGCGATGTCCTGCAGCATGGCCTTGCGACGATCGCCGAAGCCCGGGGCCTTCACGGCGACCGACTTGAAGATGCCGCGGATCTTGTTGAGCACGAGCGTCGCGAGAGCCTCGCCCTCGACATCCTCGGCGATGATGAGGAGCTGCTTGCCCGACTGGATCACCGGATCGACGACGGGGAGCAGATCCTTGATGTTCGAAACCTTGCCGTTGACGAGGAGGATGTAGGGATCCTCGAAGACCGCCTCCTGGCGATCCGCGTCCGTGACGAAGTACGCCGACAGGTAGCCCTTGTCGAAGCGCATGCCCTCGGTGAGCTCGAGCTCGGTGCCGAAGGTGTTGGACTCCTCGACGGTGACCACGCCCTCCTTGCCGACCTTGTCGATCGCCTCGGCGATGAGCGCGCCGATCTGCTCGTCGGCTGCCGAGATCGAGGCGGTCGCAGCGATCTGCTCGGTGGTCTCGACCTCCTTGGCGTTCTCGAGCAGCTGCGCGGTCACAGCGGCGACAGCCTTCTCGATGCCACGCTTGAGCGCGATCGGGTCGGTGCCGGCCGCGACGTTGCGCAGGCCCTCGCGCACGAGCGCCTGGGCGAGCACGGTCGCGGTGGTGGTGCCGTCGCCGGCGACGTCGTCGGTCTTCTTGGCGACCTCCTTGACGAGCTCGGCGCCGATCTTCTCGAAGGGGTCCTCGAGCTCGATTTCCTTGGCGATCGACACACCGTCGTTGGTGATCGTGGGGGCGCCCCACTTCTTCTCGAGCACGACGTTGCGGCCACGCGGGCCGAGTGTCACCTTGACGGCGTCAGCGAGGATGTTGAGTCCTCGTTCGAGGCCGCGGCGGGCTTCCTCGTCAAACGCAATGATCTTTGCCATTAATCGTCCCTCCTGGGAGTTCTGTGTGGCGGCCGTTGAGTGGCGCCGGACATGAGTTCTTAGCACTCAGGTTTACCGACTGCTAAGCCAATTTTGGCACTCGACCCCTATGAGTGCAAGCCGAGGTCCGGTGCAGTTGCTCGCTCGCGGCGAACAGGCTCGCTGAAGAAGAGGGCGTGGATCGAGAACCGGATCACTGGTTCGTCGCGACGGCTTCCCCGCCCAGCTGAGCCGTGATCTTCTCAGCCTCGTCGAAGCCGGGCCCCGCGTAGTCGGCGCCCAGCAGCACGACGAGCCGCGCGCCGAACTGCAGGTAGTCCTGGCTCTCGTAGGTGGAGACTCCGCCGAGCTTCTCGGCGAGCCCCTTCGCCGCGGCGAGATCCTCCGCGTTGCTGTAGAACACCGCGGAGATCTGCACGTCGCGCGTGTCGGCGTTGTCGGAGAACATGATCTGCCCCCACTGATTCGTGGAGATGGCCTCATCGACCCCCGCCGCGAGATTCAGCGTCGGGTTGCCGTTCAGAATCACGATCGTGGCCGAGGGATCGAGCTCGGGCTTCACCTCGGGCTCGTCCGACCCGCCCGAAGTCTGCGGTGCGTTGCTCTCGGAGCCGTGGTAGTCGACGAGATTGACGGCGATGACGCCGGCGGTGATGAGCACGGCCGAGGCGACGACGCCGACGATGAGGTAGCGCCAGATGCGGCGCACGCGCCCCGAGATGCGATGGGCCCCGACGCGGGGCGACTTCTCGAGCGAGTCGAAACGGTCGGCGGGCAGCTCGCTCTTCGAGCCCCGTTTACCGGGATCTGCGCTCACTCCGCCCCCATCGTCTCGTCGCTTCGGTTCGCGTTCGAATCAGATTCACACAGAATACAGTGGCCGGCCTGAGTAGCGCCCGCGCGGGCCTTGCTCGCGCCTCATTTGAGCGAGTCCGGCGAATACACCGCGCGGGCGAGGCCGTCGATCACGTCAGGGATCCGAGTCCCGCCGGCGAACAGCACCGAATCGTCCACGTCGATGATGCGGCGGTTCTTGCCGGCGTTGGTGAGCCCGATGCTCGGCTGCGCCGCGAGGAGTCCGTCGATGCCACCGGCGCCCTGGAGTCCGTCCGTCATGACGAGGATGATGTCGGGGTTCATCCCGACGAGCGCCTCCTCCGTCATCGGGCGCTCCCCCACCCAGCCGATCTCCTCGGCGACGTCGACCGCGCCGATCGACCGGATCAGGCTGTCGGCGCCGCTGTCCTTCCCGAACAGGTAGAAGATGCCCGCCTTGCCGCGCACGTACAGGAACACCACCCGCGGAAGCTTCGAGCTGTCGCTCGGCAGCAGTCCCGCGACCTGCGCCTCGACCTCCGAGATCTTCAGCTGCAGCGCCTCGATGAGCGCCGGAGCCGCATCACCGACTCCGAGCGCGTCCGCGATCTGCTGAATTGTCCGATAGCTCGACTCGGGCCCGAGGGCGCGATCCACCGTGACGACCGTCACTCCCGCATCGGCCAGCTGAAGCACGACGTCGTTCGGTCCGATCGTCCCATCGGTGATGATGAGCGTCGGGCTCAATGACATCACGCTCTCCGAATCGATCGAGTGCCCATTCTTGGTGACGACCGGCAACGATTCCGAGCCCGGGAAGGCGGTCGAGATGTCGCGCCCGACGAGATGATCCGACAGGCCGAGGGCGTGGACGATCTCGGCGGTCGTGCCGCTGAGCGAGAGCGAGAGCACGCGGGAGGCGTCGGTCACCTCGACCTTTCGGTCGCCATTCGCGTCGCGCGACGTCACCGTGACGGGCAGCTGCGGTTGCGGGGCGGGAGAGAGCGGGGCGATGCTCGGACCCCCGATCACGGCCGTTGTCGGACCGACGTAGCTCGTCGGGTCTTCGAGCGGGGTGAGCTCGGCGAGCGGGGGCAGCTCGATCGCGGGCGCCGCGCTCGAGCCGTCCGAGGTGTCGGCGAGCTGGCATCCGGCGAGGCCGACAGCCGCCGCGACGGCGAGCGCGAGGGCGGCGATGGTCCGGCGGCGCGATGTGCGCATAGGCGAGATTCCCCTTCATCGGATGATTAACAGACTCAGCTTAGTCGACATAGGTATGATGAACTCCGGGATTCCTGAGAGCACACCGCTCAGCGAGGCCACCGACTCCCCTGCAGCAACTCGAAAGCATCTCCGCCTGCCTATGAACGCCACTGTCACGACCGCCCTTCGGCGACGTCATACGGCGCTCACACTCGGGCTCTTCATCACGCTCTCGGTCGCGCTGCTCGCCTCCGTCGTCGTCTCGGCCGGCACCGGCCAGCTCGAGGTCCCGCCGAACGAGGTCATCGGCTCGATCCTGCACCGGCTCGGCATCGACTGGTTGCCGATGCCGACGCATCCGAGCGGCGATTCGACGCTCTGGGCGATCCGCTTCCCCCGCGTCGCAATGGCGGTGCTCGTCGGAGCCGGCCTCGCCGTCGCGGGCCTCATCATGCAGGCGATCTTCGGCAACCCCCTCGCCGAGCCCGGCGTCATCGGCATCTCCTCGGGCGCGGCCGTCGGCGCCGGTGTCGCGATCGTGACCGGACTCACCATCTTCGGCGAGTGGACGATCGCCGTCTTCGCGTTCGCGGCAGGCCTGCTCGCGACCCTCATCGTCTACGCCATGAGCCGCGCGAACGGCCGCACCGAGGTCGTCACCCTCGTGCTCACCGGCATCGCCGTGAATGCGATCGCGGGAGCCGGCATCGCGCTGCTCACCTTCCTCGGCGACACGCAGTCCCGAGAGCAGATCGTGTTCTGGCAGCTCGGCAGCCTCGCCGGCAGCCGCTGGAACCAGGTGTTCATCGTCGCGCCGGTGGTCGCGATCGGGGTCATCGCCGCGTACTTCGTCGCGCGCAAGCTCGATCTGCTCTCGCTCGGCGAGCGCAACGCGCGTCACCTCGGGGTGAACGTCGAGGTGCTGCGCGTCGTCATGATCATCGTTGTGGCGCTGCTCACCGGCGTCGCCGTCGCGTTCGCCGGCATCATCTCCTTCGTGGGCCTCGTGATCCCCCATCTGATGCGCATGGTGCTCGGCCCCGCGCATCTGCCGCTCGTCACCGCATCGATGCTCGGCGGCGCGCTGCTCATGACGCTGGCGGATCTCGCGGCGCGCACCGCGGTCGCGAACGCGGATCTGCCCATCGGCATGCTCACCGCGCTCGTCGGCGGACCCTTCTTCTTCTGGTTGCTGCGCATGACGCGCAAGCGTTCGGGAGGATGGGGCTGATGGCCGCCGCCCGCGCGTTCATCGCCCCGGAACGCACCCGCATGGGCGAGGTCGTCATGTCGGCGCGCGACGTCTCGATCGTGCGCAGCAAGAAGACGCTGCTCGACGAGGTCTCGCTCGATGTGCACGCCGGCGAGATCGTGGCGCTTCTGGGGCCGAACGGCGCAGGGAAGTCGACACTGCTGAGTCTGCTCTCGGGGGATGTCGCCCCCGACTCGGGCGAGGTGCGCTTCGCCGGCCGCAATGTGCACGAGTGGAGCCTCGGCGATCTGTCGCGCCGCCGCAGCGTGCTGCTGCAGGACAACAACCTGCTCTTCCCGTTCACGGTGATGCAGGTCGTCGAGATGGGGCGCGCGCCGTGGCGCCGCACTCCCCTCGAAGACGACGACAACGCGGCGATCTCGGAGGCCATCGACGCCGCCGACATCGCGCATCTGGCCAGCCGCCGCGTGCCGTCGCTCTCGGGCGGTGAACGCGGCCGAGTCGCATTCGCCCGCGTGATGGCGGGCCGCACGGGCGTGCTCATGCTCGACGAGCCGACCGCTGCGCTCGACCTCAAGCACCAGGAGGCGGTGCTCTCGCTCGCCCGCTCGCGCGCGGAGGCGGGCGACGCGGTGATCGTGGTGCTGCACGACCTGAACCTGGCGGGCGTCTATGCGGATCGCGTCGCCCTGTTGCGGGAGGGGCGCATCTTCGCCTGCGACACCGCCGCCCGCGTGCTCACGGCCGAGAACATCTCGGAGGTCTACGACACTCCCGTCGAGGTGATCCCGCACCCCGAGTCGGGGCACGGGATCATCCTGCCGCTGCGAGGGTAGCGCGCAGCATCGCATCCGCTCGCGAGGCGAACGCAGAACACTTGCGGCCGGGTGCGCGGTGAACCACGCAACCCGGCCGCAAGCCGTGCAGAGAATCAGGCTGAGGCGTCGGTGCCGTTCTTCTTCCGGCGGCTCGCCACGACAGCGGCGGTCGTACCACCCGCCACGACGGCGGCCGAGCCGATGACCACGGGAAGCCACGGCGGCATCCCCGATCCGCCCGCTTCTGCCGCAGTGGGCTCCGATGCGTCCTCGCCGCCGCTCGCGCCATCGCCCGCATCGACCTTGGTCTCGGCCGGGGTGCACTCGAGATCGAATGACACCGTGAGCGGGTCGAGGTCGACGCCGGCGTCGTAGAAGCTGCCGAACACCGGCACGCCCGCTTCGGTGAGCGTGAGCGGCAGATCGGTGTACGACACCGTACCGGTCTCGGCGGCAACGGGTTTCGGCAGCGAGACCGCGGCGAGCTCGGCCTGCTTCTCGTCGATCACGAGCGCACCGGTGGTGTCGTTGCTGCGCGCGTCGACGAGCAGGCGCGCTGTGCCGTCGGCCGAGAACTCGATCGTCGGGTTCGCGATCATCATGTTCAAGACGTCGCCGTGCGCGGTGAAGGTCACCGACCCGGTGAAGGAGACGTTGCCGGCGCCATCCGCCGTGTGCAGGTCCCCGCTCGAGCCCGTCCAGATGAAGTTCGGCGTCTCGTAGGCGGCGCCATCAGCCGGCGTCCAGCTCCCCTTCGCGATCGCGCTGCCGATGTACGCGCGGAAGCTCTCCTTCACGCCCCAGCTGAGGCTGCCCCCGCTCACCGTGCACGAGCCCGGCTCGCCTGCCGCATGCAGCGGCGCGGGGCCCGAGGCGGACAGCTCGACCGGCCCCTCCGCCGCGCCCGGGCCGAGACCCGTCGCTCCGGCGGTGGGCGCGGTGAGCATGCCCGCGGTGACGATGAGCCCGGCGAGCGCGCCGAATCCGGTGATTCGTCTCTTCATGCTGATCGAAGTTCCTCTCGAGTCTCGCGCGTCGACGTTCAGGCGTGCTGCCGGCGGGCGCGGGTACGGGTGCGGATCAGCCCGAAGCCGAGCAGCATGACCAGCGCGGCGATGCTGAGCGGTGCGAGGCCGGCGTCGGTGGGCGCGCCGGTCGACGCGAGCTTCACGGGATCGGTGCTCGAGTCGCAGGCGACATCGCCGCCGAGCGAGACCGAGAACGACACCGGATCGAGCGCGGTGCCCGCGGGGTAGAAGTCCGCGAAGGCCTTCGATCCCGCCGCGGTGAGGGTCGCCGAGGCGTTCACCGTGAGCGAGCCCGCCGAGATGGTCGGTCCGCTGAAGTGCAGATTCGCGAAGGCGACGGTGCCGCTCATCGAGGGCGCCCCGGTCGCGTCGGTCGAGCTGACGTAGGCGAAGAGGATCGCAGTGCCGGGCCCGGTGATCTGAATGCTCGGATTCGACAGCTGCATGTTGAGGAGCCCGCCGTGGCCGGTGGCGACGATCGATCCGCTGAAGTTCGCACGGCCGACACCGCCGTCGTTCACGTTGAACGCTCCGCCGCTCGCGACGAAGTTGCCTCCCGAGAAGCTGCCCTTCGCGATCGGCCCGGTGATGTAGTTCTTGAAGGATCCGTTGATGCCCCACGAGAAGTTGCCGCCGGTGACGGCGCGCGCGACGCACTGGCCGACCTGCTCGCCCGGTCCGCCATCCGAGACGATGACGAGTGCTTCGACGGTGAACGGCGCGCTGACGACCGTGGTGCCCGAGCGCATGGTCACCGTGTGCGGACCCGCCTCGAAGTCGGTCGGCACGACCCAGTCGTAGGTCACCACTCCCTGCGCGTTCGCCGTCTTGTTGCCGAGCTGCACGGGCTCGGAGTTCACGACCGCCGTCACCGTGTCGCCTTCGGCGAAGCCGACCCCGGTGAAGGTGATCTGGCCGCCCTGCTTCACAGTCGACGCGCTCAGGCGCACCCCCGGCTCGGCGGCGATGTCGGCCACGGCGAGCGGGGTGAAGGTGTCGAGAGAGCGATCGGTCGCCGAGAGCATATGCGCAGCCGAGGTGGCCACCTGATACTGCTTCGCGGGATCGAACGAACCGGCCGGAACGGTGATGTTCACCGTGAACGCGCCATCGACGATATCGGTGGCGCGCACCCAGGCCTGCGCGAGCCAGCCCGATGACACGAGCGGGCCGCCGCCCGACCAGATGCTCGTCTCGCCGATGAGCACGTACGCGCCCATGCTCGCACCGGGACCCTCGAAGCCGGTTCCCGAGACCGTGATCACGTTCTCGACGTTCGGGTCGAGGTTCTGCGACGGAGTGGCCGTGACTCGCGGGCCGCCGGCCGCCGGCTGCTGCACCTCGATCGGGGTGAAGGTGTCGAGGGAGCGGTCGGTCGCCGAGAGGCGCCCCGAAGACGAGGTCGCGACCTGGTAGCTCTTCGCAGGGTCGAGCTTGCCGGCGGGCACGGTGATGGTCATCGAGAACGCGCCGTCGACGATCTGCGGTGCGCGGACCCAGTCCAGCGCGATCCACCCGTCGCGGGGAAGCGCGCCTTCGCCCTGCCAGACGCTGGTCTCGCCGACCAGCACATAGGTGCCGTCTGCTGCGCCGGGGCCTTCGAAGCCCGTGCCGCTCACGGTGAGCACGTTGTCGACCGCCGGGTCGAGCGGGCCGGCGGGAGTGACGGTGACGCGCGGGGTCGCGGGCTGGTTCGGCGCGGTGACGTTCACGCTTCGCGCGGCGGAGGTCGATGCCGCGAAACCGCTGTCGCCCGGGATGAAGCTCGCGGTGATCGAGTTCGGACCGGCGGGGAGGATCGCGTCGAACACGGCCGTGCCGCCTTCGAGCGCGATGTTGCCGCCCGCGAGCGGTGCGCCGTTGCTTGAGAACTGCACGCTTCCGACGGCCTCAGCGGGAGTCACCGTCGCCGTCAGCGTGACGGTGTCGCCTTCCGCCACCTCGGTCGCCGAAACGGAGAGCGCGGTCTGCGTCGGTGCGGTGACGGGCGCCGCGGGCTCGTAGGCCACCGGTGCGGTCGCGTTCTGGGAGGGGTCTCCCATTCCCGCGCCATGCGCCTTCGACGCGTACACGGTGTAGCTGGCACCGTCGCTGTAGGCAGGCGCATTCAGAGTGATGGTGAAGCTGCCGTCTGCTTCCATGTGCGCCAGAGCGCCCGCGTCGGGGTTGCCCGGCGACACCCAGATCGTCGACTCGGTAGCGATGCCCGCGGTGTAGAAGTTGGTCGCGCCCGAGCTGCCGATGCCGACGTAGACGCCATCGGGCAGCGTCGCGTCGAAGCCGCTGCCGCTGATGGTCACGGGCCCGCCGGCCCGCGGGGCCTCGGTCACCGTGAGCGTGGGCGCATCAGCCGCGCCGGCTGTGGTCGGTACGGCGATGAGGCCGAAGGTCGCGACGAGGAACGCCGTCGCGAGGGAGAGAATGCGGTTCAGGCCGGATCGTTTCGGCGGCGTCGGAATGCTCACGAGGTGAGGGCTCCTTGATGCGAAGTGTCGGGAAGACACACTGGAAAATGAAGGGATGATCTTAGTAAGGGTTGCCTTACCTGGATCAGCCGTGTCCAGTTTGCTCGATTTCATCTGATGATGCAAATCTTTCCGATGATTCGACGTGATTTCTTGCGAATTCGCAGGTATCGGCAGCCGATTCGCGTGGGCGCCGCGATCCTCTTCGCGATCGGCGAACTGTCATATTTCATTCCTCATCGCGAACTCCCGACACCCGGGCGTATCTTGGGATCAAGAGTTCCGGGAGGATCACATGAGCAACATCGAAGCCGATGGCGATTACGAATTCACGCTGAGCGATGCCGAATGGCGCGAGCGCCTGAACCCCGAGGAATACGCGATCCTGCGCCAGGCCGCGACCGAGCGCGCGGGCACCGGCGAGCTCCTCGAGGAGTGGGGCGACGGCGTGTACAGCTGCCGCGCCTGCGGCGCGGAGCTCTTCAAGAGCGGCACCAAGTTCCAGTCGCACTGCGGATGGCCGAGCTTCTACGAGAGCGTGCGCCCCGATGCGGTCGAATTGCTGCAGGACCTGAGCCTCGGGCATGAGCGCACCGAGGTGCGCTGCGCGCGGTGCGGATCGCATCTCGGGCACGTCTTCCCCGACGGCTTCGGCACGCCGACCGGCGACCGCTACTGCATGAACAGCCTCGCGCTCTCGTTCGACGAGGAGCAGGCCAGCGCCTGATCGCCGGTTCGCGCAACATTCCAAGCCCATTCCCCGCGCAACCCAGTTAGCGTTGGAGCCATGACTCCAGCAGCGCACGGCACCTACACCGATCACGGCGTCCCGAAGGGCGCCAGCAGCATCACCCCGTTCCTCGCGATTCCGCGGGCGAACGAGGCCATCGCGTTCTACCGCGATGTGTTCGGCGCGCGCGTCGTCGACGTGACGGAGTTCGGCGGCGTCGTCGCGCATGCCGTCCTCGACTTCGGCCACGGCCTGCTCCAGCTCGGCGAGCCGATGCCCGACTACCATCTCGTCGCGCCGCCCGCGGGCGAGGACGACTGCTATTCGCTCGGCCTGTACGTCTCGGATGCGGACGCGGTCGTGGCGGCGGCCGAGGCCGCGGGCGCCGTCATCCGCGAACCGCTCGCCGATTTCGTCTCCGGCGATCGCTACGCCAGCATCCGCGACCCCTTCGGCGTCCGCTGGTCGATCATGACGCGCATCGAAGACCTCTCGGAAGAGGAGAGCGCGCGCCGCGTGGCCGAATGGGCGGCGCAGCAGGGCTGACCCCCGGCACAGTGGAGCCCCCTATCGGACTCGAACCGATCACCTGCGGTTTACAAGGCCGCTGCTCTACCAGATGAGCTAAGGAGGCGAGTGGCGGCCTGGGCCGACCACCCTGCAAGACTACCGGGTTGCCGGCCGCCGCGCGAAAGCGCGGCAGCCCCGGGGTCACTTGCCGGAGTCGCCGCTCGAACCGTCTTCAGCGTCCTTGTTGCCCGGCAGCTCCGACTTCACCTTCGCCAGATACAGGCCGAATTCGCCATCGCGATCCGACCGCCATTCCTTGCCGTTCACCACGACGAGCGGGGTCCCGCGCAGGAACTGCGGCTTGCCTTCCTTCTGGTAGGTCACCTGGCCGTTGGCCTGCTGATCGACCAGCACCGCACCGTCGGCGAGACCGAGCACGCCGACCGACTCGACGGCGACCTTCGTGTTCTGCGAGATGAATCCCGAGAACTTGATGTCCTTCAGGCACTGGCGGTATTCATCGTTCACGGAGAAGCCCGCCTTCTCGGCGAGATCGACGAACTGGTCGTCGCTCATGCCCCCGGCCGCCACGGCCTTCTGGTAGTTCGCATCGCTGAGCAGACTGTTGTGCATCGTGAATGCGACACCCGGCGCGGGAGTCTGGTCGACGAGACACGCGACCGCGTTGGCCGCCTTCGTCGAGTACGAGCTTCCACTGGGGCCCAGAATGTTCACGGGATAGATCTCGAGCGTCGCGTCTCCGCTTCCCACCCAGTTCTCGATGACATCGCCGTAGGCGGTCTCGAACTCGGAGCAGTGCGGGCACGCGTAGTCGACGTAGATCGACAGGTCGACCTTGTTCTCGCGATCGGTCTCGGGGGCGACGCGAGATCCGCCCTCCGCGAGGCCCGGACCGGCGACGACCGCGAGATCCTTCTGGAACACCACACCGCCGGAGGCCATGTTCTCCGGGCCGGGGCCGGCCGGCTTCATCGTCTGGATCAGCACCAGCGCGACGACCGCGAGCACGGCGAGCACGCCGACGACGACGCCTCCCTGCCAGTACAGGCGGCGACGCTTCTCGCGCTTCTGCTCCGCGACGCGCGCCAGGCGAGCCTGTTCGCGCGCCTGTTCGCGGCGCTCGTTCTTCGTCAGTCGTTCAGCATTCATTTCGTGATTCTCCGGGCGCGGCACCTGAGTGCGCACGCGTCATCAGTGAGTGGACAGATCGCGCGGGTGCACGACCACCGTGATAGTCGAGAGCTACTTCTTCGCCCGCCGCTGTGCGCGGTTCTGCGGGGGTGCGGATCCGTCGTCATCGATCTGCTGGCCGAATGCACCGCGCTGCTGCGGCTGCGCGACCCGGGCCTGGGGCGCACCCGCGACACCGGTGACCGCGGCCGACGGGCGACGCATCGCGCCGGCACCGGGGCCGGTCACCTCGCTGCCGCCGTCTTCGTTCGGAGCCGAGTAGCTGAGCTTGGAGTTGTCGGGCGCGTCGTTCGCGTCGAGCCCGCCGCCCTCGAGGTGCACGTGGTCGCCGGCGCCGACGGCGGGGCGGACCTGCACCTCCAGGTTGTAGAGCATGCCGAGGGACTCTTCCTTGATCTGCCCCATCGTGCTCTGGAACATGGTGAAGCCCTCGCGCTGGTACTCGATGAGCGGATCGCGCTGCGCCATGGCGCGCAGGCCGATACCCTCCTTGAGGTAGTCCATCTCGTAGAGGTGATCGCGCCACAGGCGATCCACCGTCGACAGCACGACGCGGCGCTCGAGCTCGCGCATCGCCTCCGAGCCGAGCGCGGTTTCGCGGTTCTGGTACGCGACCTCCGCGTCCGACTGGATCTCGCGGGTGAGGAATTCGCGGGTGATACCGCGCGATCCGGCCGCCTCGACCAGTTCGTCGATCGTGATGCTCACGGGGTAGATCTGCTTCAGGTCGTTCCACAGGGCGTCGAGATCGAAGTGCTCGTCGGTGCCGTGCGATGCGAGAATCGCGTCGATCACCTGCGTGCGGAAGGTCGCGACGCGCTCCTGAATGTCTTCGCCGTCGAGGATCTGCGCGCGGTCGGCGTAGATCGCCTTGCGCTGGCGGTCGAGCACGTCGTCGTACTTCAGCACGTTCTTGCGGATCTCGCGGTTGCGCTCCTCGACCTGCGCCTGGGCGCTCTGGATCGCGCGACTCACCATCTTCGACTCGATCGCGAGATCGTCGGGGAAGGAGCTGCGGTTCATCAGCATCGCCGCGGCGCCCGAGTTGAACAGGCGCATCAGGTCATCGGTGAGCGAGAGGTAGAAGCGGCTCTCGCCGGGGTCGCCCTGGCGGCCGGAGCGACCGCGCAGCTGGTTGTCGATGCGGCGCGACTCGTGGCGCTCGGTTCCGAGCACGTACAGGCCGCCGGCGGCGATGACCTTCTCGGCCTCGACCGAGACGGTCTGCTTCACGGCCTCGAGCACGCCGTCCCATTCGGCCTCGTAGGTATCGGGATCGTCCTCGACAGAGAGCCCGCGCGACGCCATCTCCTGCACGGCGAGGAACTCGACGTTGCCGCCGAGCATGATGTCGGTGCCGCGGCCGGCCATGTTCGTGGCGACGGTGACCGCGCCGAGGCGGCCGGCCTGCGCGATGATCGCGGCCTCGCGCGCGTGGTTCTTCGCGTTCAGCACCTCGTGGCGCACGCCGGCCTTCGCGAGCTGGCGCGAGAGGTACTCGCTCTTCTCGACGCTGGTGGTGCCGACGAGCACCGGCTGCCCCTTCTCGTGGCGCTCGATGATGTCTTCGACGACGCGCGCGAACTTCGCCTGCTCGTTCTTGTAGACCAGGTCGGGCTGATCCTTTCGGATCATGGGCATATTCGTCGGGATGGGCACCACGCCGAGCTTGTAGGTCGACTGGAACTCGCCGGCTTCCGTCTCGGCGGTACCCGTCATGCCCGAGAGCTTCTCGTACAGGCGGAAGTAGTTCTGCAGGGTGACGGTGGCGAGCATCTGGTTCTCGGCTTTGACCTGCACGCCTTCCTTCGCCTCGATGGCCTGGTGCATGCCCTCGTTGTAGCGACGGCCGGCGAGAATGCGGCCGGTGTGCTCGTCGACGATGAGCACCTCGCCGTTCAGCACGACGTAGTCCTTGTCGCGGGTGAACAGCGCCTTCGCCTTGATCGAGTTGTTCAGGAACGAGATGAGCGGGGTGTTCACCGACTCGTAGAGGTTCGTGATGCCGAGGTGATCCTCGACCTTCTCGATGCCGGGCTCCAGCACGCCGACGGTGCGCTTCTTCTCGTCGACCTCGTAGTCGACGCCGGCCTCGAGGCGCTGCGCGATGCGGGCGAACTCGGTGAACCAGCGGTTCGCCTCGCCAGAGGAGGGCCCCGAGATGATGAGCGGGGTGCGGGCCTCGTCGACGAGGATCGAGTCGACCTCGTCGATGATGGCGAAGTAGTGGCCGCGCTGCACACGATCGGCGGCGGTGCCGGCCATGTTGTCGCGCAGGTAGTCGAAGCCGAACTCGTTGTTCGTGCCGTACGTGATGTCCGCCGCGTATTCCTTGCGGCGCTCGGCGGGAGTCTGCCCGGCGATGATGCAGCCGGTCGTCATGCCCAGCGCGCGGAAGACGCGCCCCATGAGCTCGCTCTGGTAGCTCGCGAGGTAGTCGTTCACCGTGACGATGTGCACGCCTCGGCCGGTGAGCGCGTTGAGGTAGGCCGGCAGGGTCGCGACGAGCGTCTTGCCCTCACCGGTCTTCATCTCGCTGATATTGCCCATGTGCAGATTCGCACCGCCCATGAGCTGCACCGGGAAGTGGCGCAGGCCGATCGTGCGGCTCGCCGCCTCGCGGACGGCCGCGAACGCCTCGGGGAGCAGGTCGTCGAGCGTCTCCCCCGCTTCGAGCCGCTTGCGCAGCTCGTCGGTCTCTCCGCGGAGTTCCTCGTCGGTGAGGTCTTTGAAGGCTGCTTCGAGGCCGTCGACGGTCTTCGCCAGACGTTCGAGCTTCTTGAGCGTGCGTCCCTCGCCTGCGCGAAGAATTCGATCGAGAACTGTCGCCACGTGGTCTCTCCTGTGCGGTGAGACGGAGTCGCGCAACCCGGTTCAGGGGTGCACAGCGCCGTCGTTGTCAAATTGTGACAACGCTCAAGCTTAGCAATGAGCGCTTCCTTCCACCTGAGAGGGGAATAGGGTTGAGCGGGTGAGTGCGAAGGCAGCGGGCGGATCGGGTGCGCTCGTCGTCATGCCGACCTTCAACGAGGCGCGCACGCTCGCCGAGATCGTGCGCCGAGTGCACGCTGCGCTGCCCGATGCGCACCTCTTGATCGTCGACGATGCGAGCCCGGACGGCACGGGCCTGGTGGCGGATCGCCTCGCGGCGGATCCGCGCGTGCGCGTGATGCATCGCCCCCGCAAACTCGGACTCGGCACGGCGTACATCGCGGGTTTTCGCGAGGCGCTCGCAGGCGAGTATCGCTGGGTCGTCGAGATGGACAGCGACGGCTCGCATCTGCCCGAGCAGCTCCCCCGGCTTCTGGACGCGGCGCGCGGCGGCGCGGACCTCGTGATCGGCACGCGCTGGATGCCCGGGGGCGAGGTGGTCGGCTGGCCCTGGTATCGCCGCTGGATCTCGCGCACCGGAACGCGGGTGGCGCGGGCCGCGCTGCGCTCGGAGCTGCGCGATATCACGAGCGGTTTCCGAGTGATCGATCGGGGGTGGATCGAGCGGCTCGATCTCGATCGGATCGCGTCTCAGGGCTACGGGTTCCAGGTGGAGACGGCCTGGACCCTCGAGCGTTCGGGATGCCCGGTGCTCGAGGTGCCGATCACCTTCACCGAGCGCACCGCGGGGCGATCGAAGATGACGATCGGGATCGTCGCAGAGGCGCTGCGGCGCGTGCTCGCGTGGGGGTGGCAACTGCGTTTCGCCCCCGGGCGGCTTGC
>JBDIAD010000005.1:0-15972 GCA_039812205.1 Leucobacter sp. | reverse complement strand
CACCGCGACGGGCAGCAGGGGGCGGATCACGCCCCACCCGCGGAACCGGTGAATCCGGGGACGGCGGCGGGGCCGACGGGCAGCGCCGCACCTGATGGGCGCAGCTACTCGCCGGGAACGATCAGCCGCAGACTCTCGACGATTCGCGGCCTCCACCGCTTCCTCTTCGAGGAGGGGCTGCTCGCGAGCTTCGCGGGGAGCGGCGTGCGCACGCCCAAGAAGGGGCGCGCGCTTCCCAAGGCCCTCTCCATCGCGCAGGTGGAGCGCATGCTCGCGCAGACGGGCGGAGACACCCCGGTCGGGCTGCGCGATCGTGCGCTCCTCGAACTGCTCTATGCGAGCGGCGCCCGGGTGAGCGAGGTCACGGCGCTCGACGTCGACGATCTCCTCGCCGAGATGCCGGGGGCGGACGCATGGACGGACCCCGAGCGCACGCTGCACGAGGGGGGCCTGCTGCGCGTCACCGGGAAGGGATCGAAGCAGCGCCTCGTCCCCTACGGCAGTCACGCGGGGCGCGCGCTCGCCGCCTACCTCGTGCGCGCGCGCCCGAAGATGGCGGGCACCGGGCGGGGCACCCCGGCGCTCTTCGTCGGCCCCCGCGGCGCCCGCATGTCGCGGCAGAGCGTCTGGCTCGTGATCCGCGCCGCCGCCGAGCGCGCCGAGATCGTCGCGGAGGTCTCCCCGCACACCATGCGGCATTCCTTCGCCACGCATCTGCTCGCCGGCGGCGCCGATGTGCGCACCGTGCAGGAGCTGCTCGGCCACTCCTCCGTCACCACGACCCAGATCTACACGCAGGTCACCGCCGACACGCTGCGCGAGCACTACCTCACGGCCCATCCGCGGGCGCGCGAATAACGCCCGGCCCGCGGCCTTCGCCGGGCACACGGGGCGAATGAGTAGGATTGACCCGAGCAGGCGAGCGGAGAGGTGCAAGGGTGGCAGCAGCAAAGCAGTACGGTCCCACTGGGCGGCCGCTCCGGCTGATCCCGGTCCCTCCGAAACTCGAGCGGCACGGCCCGGCTCGCATCATCTCCATGTGCAATCAGAAGGGCGGCGTCGGGAAGACGACGACGACCATCAACCTGGGCGCGGCGCTCGCCCGCTACGGGCGACGAGTGCTGGCCGTCGACTTCGACCCTCAGGGCGCGCTCTCGGCGGGGCTCGGGGTGCCGGCGCACGACGTGCCGACGATCTACGACCTCATGCTGGGCAAGGTGAAGGATCCGCAGGAGGTGATCCAGCGCACCGGGGTCGACGGTCTCGACGTGATCCCCGCCAACATCGACCTCTCGGCCGCCGAGGTGCACCTCATCAGCGAGGTCGCGCGCGAGCAGATCCTCGCCGGAGTCCTGCGCAAGGTCTCGGCCGACTACGACGTGATCCTCGTGGATTGCCAGCCGTCGCTCGGCCTCCTCACCGTGAACGCGCTCACCGCGAGTCATGGCGTGCTCATTCCGCTCGCATGCGAGTACTTCGCGCTTCGCGGGGTGGCGCTGCTCATCGAGACCGTCGAGAAGGTGAAGGAGCGGTTGAACCCGCAGCTCGACCTCGACGGCATCATCGCCACGATGTACGACCCGCGCACACTGCACGCGCGCGAGGTGCTCGAGCGCGTCGTCGCGACGTTCGAGGAGAAGGTCTTCGATACGGTGATCGGCCGCACGGTCAAACTGCCCGACGCCTCGGTCGCGGCGAAGCCGATCCTCGAATACGCCCCCAGCAATGCCGCATCCGAGGCGTACCTCCAGCTCGCCCGAGAACTCGTCGAGCGCGACGTCGTCGCCTGATCTCATGGCCGTCATCGACGCACAGGGAGACGAACCCGGCGCCGACGCCGCGCACGGGGATGATTTCCGCGTCTCGCTCGAGGTCTTCGACGGGCCGTTCGACCTGCTGCTGAGCCTCATCGGCAAGCACGAGCTCGACATCACCGAGGTGTCGCTGAGTCTCGTCACCGACGAGTTCATCTCGTATCTCGCCCGCATCGAAGGGCAGGGCCTGATCGAGCTCGACCGCGCGAGCGAGTTCCTGGTCGTCGCCGCGACGCTGCTCGATCTGAAGATCGCGAGCCTGCTCCCGCAGGGCGAGCTCGTCGACGCGGAGGATGTCGCCCTGCTCGAGGCCCGCGACCTGCTGTTCGCGAGGCTTCTGCAGTACCGCGCCTTCAAGCTCGCAAGCGCCTGGTTCGGGGGGCGGATCGCTGCCGAGGAGCAGCGCCACCCGCGAGAGGTTCCGCTCGAGCGGAAGTTCCGCGAACGCGGCCCCGAACTCGTCTGGAAGCTCAGCGTCGAGGATTTCGCCGCGATCGCCGCGCTCGCATTCGCCCCCCGGGAGATCCCGACCGTCGGCTTCGACCACCTGCACGCGCCGCTCGTCTCGATCCGCGAGCAGGCCTCGATCGTCGTGTCGCTGCTGCGCACGGGAGGCATGCACAGCTTCCGGTCGCTCATCGCGGGAGTGGGCGAGCGCGGGGTGATCGTGGCGCGCTTCCTCGCGATCCTGGAGCTCTACCGCCGCGACGCCGTGCTCTTCGAACAGGCGGAACCTCTGGGCGAGCTGCTGATTGAATGGAGCGGTGAGGGCTGGGATGATGAGCAGCTCGCGACACTGGGAAGTGACTATGACTGAGAACACGGCGGAGAACACGGCCGCCTCCGCGGCCGCCCCGCTCGCCCAGCAGCTCGAGGCGCTGCTGCTCGTGGCCGACGAGCCCATCAGTGCGGTGAGCCTCGCCACCGCGCTCGATCGGCCGGTTGCCGAGATCCGAGCCGCGCTCGCCGAGCTGCAGGCCGATTACGACGGCGCGGGCGCGGGCCCCGAGCGCGGATTCGAGCTGCGCGAGGTCGCCGGCGGCTACCGCTTCTACGTGCGCGAGAGCCTCGACCCGGTGGTGGCCTCCTTCGTGCAGCAGCAGAGTCCGGCGAGACTCTCCCAGGCGGCGCTCGAGACCCTCGCCGTGGTGGCGTACCGGCAGCCAGTCTCTCGTGGCGCGATCGCATCGGTGCGCGCGGTGAACGTCGACAGCGTGGTGCGCACGCTGCTGGCGCGCGGGCTCATCACCGAGGTCGGGCACGACGGCGAGACCGGTGCTGTGCTCTACGGAACCGACGACGCGCTGCTGCGCCACCTCGGGATCGACAGTCTCGACGAGCTGCCGCCGATCGCGCCGCTGCTCGAAGACGGATCGGAAGGGTTCGACAGTGAACAGCTCTGAGACGAACAGCTCCGAGGTCCGCCTGCAGAAGGCGCTCGCGAACGCCGGAGTCGCATCCCGCCGCGCCTGCGAGGCGCTCATCAGCGGTGGGCGCGTCGCGGTGAACGACGAGATCGTCTGGGAGCTCGGCAGCCGCATCGACCCCGCCGTCGACACGGTGCGCGTCGACGGCGTCGTGGTGCAGTTGGACACCAGTAAGCGCTACTTCATGCTCAACAAGCCCCGGGGAGTCGTCTCGACCATGAGCGACGAGCAGGGCCGGCCCGACCTGCGCGACTTCACCGACCGGATCGAGGAGCGCGTCTACAACGTCGGTCGACTCGACACCGACACCTCGGGCCTGCTCATCCTCACCAACGACGGCGATCTCGCCCATCATCTGGCGCATCCGAAGTTCGGGGTGTCGAAGACGTACATCGCCAAGGTGCGCGGCAGCGTCACCCCCGCGGTGATCCAGCGCCTCAAGGAGGGGGTGGATCTCGCCGACGGTCCGATCCGCGCGGATGCGGCGAAGCTGCTGCCGGGCGGAGACGAACGCGGGCGCTCTCTCGTCGAGCTGACGCTGCACTCCGGGCGCAATCGCATCGTGCGACGGATGCTCGCAGAGGTCGGGCACCCGGTCGAGGAACTGGTGCGCCGCAGTTTCGGCCCGCTGCATCTGGGGACGCTGCGCCTCGGTCAGATGCGCGAGCTCTCATCCGCCGAGCGGGGCGCGCTGCTGAGCCTCGACGGGGGCGAGGAGTCCGCGCGCATCACGGCCGGGCGCCCCGGCGACGGCAAGGGAGCGCAGGGGATGCGCGGCGTCGCCGCACGCGGGAAGGCGGTGAAGCGATGATCGAGCTCGGGACCGTCCACATCATCGGCACGGGACTGCTCGGAGCGAGCATCGGTCTCGGTTTGAGAGCCGCCGACATCGATGTGACGCTGGAAGATCTCTCGCCCACCGCGCAATCGCTGGCCGTCGATTACGGCGCGGGGCGGGTGCGGGCAGCGGGTGAAAAGGATCCGGCCCTCGTGGTCGTCGCCACTCCGCCGGACGTCACCGCGTCCGCGGTGCTGCGCGCGCTCGACGCATACCCGAACGCGATCGTGACCGACGTCGCGAGCGTGAAGCTGCAGCCCTACGACCAGCTGCGCGCCGAACGCGAGGGGCGCGATCTCGGCCGCTACCTGGGCTCGCATCCCATGGCGGGGCGCGAGCGCGGCGGCGCGATCATGGCCCGCGCCGACCTCTTCATCGGGCGGCCGTGGGTGCTGTGCCGACGCGCCGACACCCCCGACGACGCCTTCGATCTCGTGCGCGGCATCGCGCAGACCCTCGGCGGAACACCCGTAGTGATGGATCCCGCGGATCACGATCGTGCGGTCGGCCTCGTCTCCCACACGCCGCAGATCGTGTCGAGCCTGCTCGCCGCGCAGTTGGTGACGGCCGACGACGGCCAGGTCGCCCTCGCCGGCCAGGGGCTGCGCGATGTGGCGCGGCTCGGCGCGAGCGATCCCGAGCTCTGGGTGCAGATCCTCGGCGCGAACGCGCCCGGCGTCGTGCACGTGCTCGAGTCGTTCCGAGACGATCTCGACGGTGTGATCGATGCCCTTCGCGATCCGGAGGCGCGCGGCGCCCGTCGGCGCCTCGCCGATGCGCTCGCCGCGGGCAACCTCGGCGTCACCCGCATCCCCGGCAAGCACGGGGCGAGCGAGCGCTTCTCCACGATCACGGTGCTGATCGACGACCGGCCGGGGCAGCTCGCGCGGCTGCTCACCGAGCTCGGGGAGCTCGGCATCAACATGGAGGATCTGCGCCTCGAGCATTCGCCGGGTGCGCAGATCGGTTTCGCCGAGATCGCCGTGCTCCCCGAGACGCTCGAGCACGCGGTCACGAGCCTTGCCGAACAGGGATGGAGCATACTGTGACGCCGATCACCGTCGCCATCGACGGCCCCGCCGGAAGCGGTAAATCGAGCGTGTCGCGCGAGGCCGCGAGACGACTGGGCTTCGGCATCCTCGACACGGGCGCCGCGTATCGCGCACTCGCGTGGGCCTGCCTGCACTCGGGCGTCGATCTCGGCGACGAGGACGCGGTACTCGAGGTTCTCGATACCTGGCGGTATTCGATCACGCTCACGGGGGAGCAGCGGGTCGAAGTGGCGTTGCAGCAGGAGGGGGCGGATCGCTCCGCGACGGTCGACGTGACGGCAGCGATCCGCACCCCCGAGATCGCGGCGCAGGTGAGCTCGGTATCGCGGCACTCGCGCGTGCGCGTGCGGCTGAACGACATGTTCCGGGCGATCGTCGCCGATTCGGGGCTGCCCGGTGTGGTGATCGAAGGGCGCGACATCACGACCGTGGTCACGCCCGATGCCCCGGTGCGCCTGCTGCTCACAGCATCCGCGGAGGCTCGCGCCGCGCGTCGTGCGGGAGAATTGCCGGGAATGAGCCCGGAGCAGGTACTCTCTGATCTGGCCGTTCGCGATGCACGAGACGCGAAGGTCGTCGATTTTCTCACGCCGGCGCCCGGTGTGACGCTGATCGACACCACCAATCTGGACTTCGACGGCTCCGTGCGGGCCGTGATCCAGGAGATCGACGCGGTAGGACGCGAAAGAGGAGAGCGATGAACGATCGCGACGAGCAGATGCCCGAGCCCGACTTCGACCCGACGGCGATCGACGCCTCCGAGGTGATCGCCGCCGAGGCCTTCGACGGCACGCTCACCGACGAGGAGCGCCTGCGCGCGATGCGCTCGCATCTGAACGACTTCGCCCTCGAAGACGACGATGTGGCGCTGCTGGGCGCCGACGGGGAGTTCATCGGATTCGCCGAGCCCAGTGCCGAGGCCCTGCCCGTGGTGGCGATCGTCGGGCGCCCGAATGTGGGCAAGTCGGCGCTGGTGAACCGGGTGCTCGGCCGCCGCGAGGCCGTCGTCGAGGATCTGCCGGGCGTGACGCGCGACCGCGTGAGCTACCCCGCGGAGTGGGTCGGGAAGCGCTTCACCGTGGTCGACACCGGCGGTTGGGAGCCCGATGCGAGAGGTATCGACGCCTCGGTGGCCGCGCAGGCGGAGGTCGCGATCGACCTCTGCGACGTCGTGCTCTTCGTCGTCGATTCCCGGGTCGGCGCGACGGCGACCGATGAACGCGTCGTGCAGCTGCTGCGCCGCACGAAGAAGCCCGTGTTCCTCGTCGCGAACAAGGTCGACGACGCCGTGCAGGAGCCCGAGGTGGCGAACCTCTGGTCGCTCGGTCTCGGCGAGCCGTGGCCGGTCTCCGCGCTGCACGGTCGGGGAGTGGCGGATCTGCTCGACGCCGTGCTCGAGGCCCTCCCGGAGGAGTCGGCCGTCGCTCGGCCCCGCCTGGACGGGCCGCGCCGGGTCGCGATCGTCGGGCGCCCGAATGTCGGCAAGTCGAGCCTGCTGAACAAGGCCGCGGGTGAGGAGCGGGTCGTCGTGAACGATCTCGCCGGCACCACTCGCGACCCGGTGGACGAGCAGGTGGAGATCGCGGGCCGGGTGTGGACCTTCGTCGACACGGCCGGCATTCGCCGGCGCGTGCACCTGCAGCAGGGTGCCGACTTCTACGCCTCACTGCGCACGGCCGCCGCGCTCGAGAAGGCCGAGGTCGCGATCGTGATGCTCGACGTCACGGAGCCGATCAGCGAGCAGGACGTGCGCATCATCGATCTGGTGCTCGAGTCGGGGCGCGCCCTCGTGCTCGCCTTCAACAAGTGGGATCTGCTCGACGACGATCGCCGGCGCTATCTCGAACGCGAGATCGAGCAGGATCTCGCCCATGTCTCCTGGGCGCCCCGTGTGAATCTCTCCGCGCGCACCGGCCGCCACCTCGAACGCCTGGTGCCGGCGCTCGAGACCGCGCTGGAGTCGTGGGATATGCGCATCCCGACGGCGAAGTTCAACGCGTTTCTCGCCGAGCTCGTGCAGGAGCATCCGCATCCCCTGCGCGGAGGCAAGCAGCCGCGCATCCTCTTCGGCACCCAGGTGCAGAACCGTCCGCCGACCTTCGTGCTCTTCGCGACCGGGTTCCTGGATCCCGGCTATCGCCGCTTCATCCAGCGCCGTCTGCGCGAGACCTACGGCTTCGAGGGATCTCCGGTAGTGCTCAACATGCGCATCCGTGAGCGCCGGCAGCGAAGCTGACTCATGACCGGATTTAGGTGATCGCCTCGCGGGCGCATAGACTCGAGACCATGCGTCTACAGAACAAGTTCACGAGTATCGCCGCGCTGCTGCTGGTCACGCCCCTGTTGCTCACCGGGTGCGCGAATGAGGGCGGCCCGAAGTCCGACAAGGGCGCCGTCGTCGAGCAGGGGAGCGATACCCCGCAGAAGAAGAGCGACGACACGCCCAAGAAGAGCGACGACACCTCGAAGTCGGAGAAGAACGACAAGCCCGACGTCAAGATCGAGACCAATGGCGACCTGCCGGAGGGCTTCCCGAAGGACGCCATCGTCCCCAAGGGCGAGATCAGCTTCTCGGGCAAGGCCGATAGCGGTTTCTCGGTGATCATGATCGCCGAGGATTCCGATATCGACGCGGCGATCGAGGCGATGAAGTCCAAGGGCTGGAAGGAGAAGCTCAACATGGGCACCGCCGAGGGGCGCATCGTCTCGCTCGAGAACTCCGACTGGTCGGTCGGCATGATCGTCGGCAAGGACGAGGAGAGCGGCAAGATGTCGATCATCTACACCGTCACCCCGATGTAATCGATCTTCGAATCGAAAAGCCGGTTCGCAGCGCAATGCGCTGCGAACCGGCTTTTTCGTGATCGCGATGGCGCGTGACGGCGCCGGGCCGAATGGTGCGCGGATCAGAACGCGGTGACGGCTCCGCTCGAGAGGAGCTCGGCGGTGTCGCGCGGTCGGTTCTCCAGCACGCGTCGGAGCAGCGGCCAGGTCTGGGCGAAGGCCGGGTGCAGCGGATACGACTCGACCTCGTCGAGGGGAACCCATGCCAGCGCGTTGCTCTCGGCGTCGGTGATCCGCGCCTCGAACGATTCGACGACTTCGGCGATCACGGTCGTGTACGTCCACCCGACGCGATCGAGCACGTGACTGTACTTCGGCACCACGCACTCCTCGGGCACGGCGGCTTCTTCGAACGACTCGCGAAGTGCGGCGCTCACCGCATCCTCGTTCTCGAGTCGAGCTCCTCCGGGGATTCCCCAGGTGTTGCCATGGTCGCTCCAGCCCGCGCGGTGCTGCAGCAGCACCCCCTTCGCGGGATCGAATGCGAGCAGACCCGCGGCGCCGTAGACTCCCCAGTACCGGCTGCCATCGGCCGCCGTCACCCAGGTATCGCCGCTTCTTCGCAGATCGCTCATCTTTCTAGATTAGCAACTCATTCCAGCTTGTGAATAGTCGCGCATCAGGATATGCTCGTTCTTTGGTGCATTGTGCCGACTTTCGCGATCCCGCGAGAGCGATGCCGTGCATTCGCAAGATCAGTAGAAAGTATCGAGGCTTACCAAGGGTTATGGCCAAAAAAGACGGCGTCATCGAGATCGAGGGCCAGGTTGTCGAGGCTCTGCCGAACGCAATGTTCCGTGTCGAGCTGACCAACGGGCACAAGGTGCTCGCGCACATCTCGGGCAAGATGCGTCAGCACTACATCCGCATCCTCCCCGAGGATCGCGTGATCGTGGAGCTCACGCCGTACGACCTGACCCGTGGTCGCATCGTCTATCGATACAAGTAAATCTGCTGAAAAGTAACGGCTCGCGGCACCCCGCGAGTACGAGGACAGCGAACCAGCAAGGAAACATCATGAAGGTTAAGCCCAGCGTCAAGCCGATCTGCGATCACTGCAAGGTGATCCGCCGTCACGGCCGGGTCATGGTGATCTGCAAGAGCAACCCGCGCCACAAGCAGCGTCAGGGTTAATCGCAGGTTTCAAACCGCCAATTCAATACCGCACATCTCAGAACTCGCTTGGCGAGGGACACCTCGAGTCGGAGGCTCGAACCCCTGATGTGCTCCACACCTCCACAGCACCGCAAGGAGAGCCATCATGGCACGTCTCGCAGGAGTTGACATCCCACGTGAAAAGCGCGTGGAGATTGCACTCACGTACATCTACGGTGTCGGTCGCACCAGCGCGCTCAAGGCGCTCGCGGACACCGGCATCGACGGCAACATTCGGGTGAAGGATCTCACCGACGATCAGCTCGTCTCGCTCCGCGACTACATCGAAGGCAACTTCAAGGTCGAGGGCGATCTGCGTCGCGAGGTCGCCGCAGACATCCGCCGCAAGGTCGAGATCGGCAGCTACCAGGGTCTGCGCCACCGCAAGGGCCTGCCTGTCCATGGTCAGCGCACCAAGACGAACGCTCGTACCCGCAAGGGCCCGAAGCGCACCGTCGCCGGTAAGAAGAAGTAATCCCGGTCGCCGACCAAGACAGAGCTTTCAGGAGACACTCAATGGCTGCACCAAAGACCGCCGCGCGCAAGCCGCGCCGCAAGGACAAGAAGAACGTTGCGCTGGGCCAGGCCCACATCAAGTCGACGTTCAACAACACGATCGTTTCGATCACGGATCCCTCGGGCGCTGTGATCAGCTGGGCCTCATCGGGCGGAGTGGGCTTCAAGGGCTCGCGCAAGTCGACGCCGTTCGCCGCTCAGCTCGCCGCTGAATCAGCCGCCCGCAAGGCGCAGGAGCACGGCATGAAGAAGGTCGACGTGTTCGTGAAGGGGCCGGGATCGGGTCGCGAGACCGCGATCCGCTCGCTGCAGGCCGCAGGCCTCGAGGTGGGGTCGATCACCGATGTCACCCCGCAGACCCACAACGGCTGCCGCCCCCCGAAGCGTCGCCGCGTCTGAACCTCCTGTCAAGCCGACTAGAGGTCGGCTTCGACTGTCGCCTTCGGCGACGAGGAGCCGGACCTCTAGCGGCCTGACGGCACTTCGATCCACCCCTTCTTCACACCGCATGAGTCATATAGCGGACTCCAGCGAAAGGAAACCACACAGTGCTCATCGCACAGCGACCCACACTGACTGAAGAATCAATCTCCGAGTACCGCTCGCGCTTCGTCATCGAACCGCTCGAGCCCGGCTTCGGCTACACCCTCGGCAACTCACTGCGCCGCACGCTGCTCTCCTCGATTCCCGGTGCCGCTGTGACGAGCGTCCGCTTCGAGGGCGTCGCGCACGAGTTCACGACGATCCCGGGCGTGACCGAGGACGTCACCGAGATCATCCTCAACATCAAGGACCTCGTCGTCTCGAGCGAGCACGACGAGCCGATCACCGCCTACCTGCGCAAGACCGGCGCCGGCGAGGTCACCGCGGCCGATATCTCGGCTCCGGCGGGCGTCGAGGTGCACAACCCCGACCTCGTGATCGCGACCCTGGGCGAGCAGGCTCAGTTCGAGCTCGAGTTCACCATCGAGCGCGGCCGCGGCTACGTCTCGGCGGCTCAGAACCGCAGCGAGGACGCAGAGGTCGGCCGCATCCCGGTCGACTCGATCTACTCGCCCGTGCTCAAGGTGACCTACCGCGTCGAGGCGACTCGTGCCGGTGAGCGCACCGACTTCGACCGCCTCGTGGTCGACGTCGAGACGAAGCCCGCGATCAGCCCCCGCGATGCGATCGCATCGGCCGGCTCGACGCTGGTGGAGCTCTTCGGCCTCGCGCGCGAGCTCAACACCGCTGCCGAGGGCGTCGAGATCGGCCCGGCCCCGGCCGAGGTGGTCGTGGACGGCGAGCTGTCGATTCCGATCGAGGATCTCGATCTCTCGGTGCGCAGCTACAACTGCCTCAAGCGCGAGGGGATCAACACCGTCAGCGAGCTCGTCGCCCTGAGCGAGGCGCAGCTGATGAACATTCGTAACTTCGGCCAGAAGAGTGTCTTCGAGGTGCGCGACAAGCTCACCGAGATGGGCCTTGCGCTGAAGGACGCCGTGCCCGGCTTCGACGGTGCCCAGTTCTACAGCTACGAAGACGACGCAAACTAATTTTGAACCGGTCGTTCGCGGCCAGACATTTCATTCAACGGAGTAACCATGCCTAAGCCCAACAAGGGCCCCCGCCTCGGAGGCGGTCCCGCACACGAACGCATGCTGCTGAACCAGATGGCTTCGCAGCTGTTCGAGCACAAGCGCATCCAGACGACCGAGACCAAGGCCAAGCGCCTGCAGCCGGTCGCCGAGCGCCTGGTCACCTTCGCGAAGCGCGGCGACCTGCACGCGCGCCGTCGCGTGATGCGTCAGATCCTCGACAAGTCGGTGGTGCACGAGCTCTTCACCGAGATCGCGCCGCTCGTCGAGAACCGCGAAGGCGGCTACACCCGCATCATCAAGACCGGCTTCCGCAAGGGCGACAACGCTCCGCTCGCGGTGATCGAGCTCGTGCTCGAGCCCGTCAACCCGAAGCCGAAGCGCGCCAAGAAGGCGGAGGCTCCGGCCGAGGTCGTCGAAGAGGTCGTCGAGACCGAGGAAGCCCCGGTCGAGGAGGCGGAGACCGAAGAGGTCGTCGCCGAGGAGACCGCTGCCGAGGAGACCACCGAGGCTCCCGCTGCAGAAGCCACCGAGGAAGACGCCGAATAAGGCCGTCCGCTCGAAACGAATGCCCGCTGGAATTTCCAGCGGGCATTCGTTTTTCAGGAAAGGGTGCGTCAGTCGGAGCCGCGGTGCAGCAGCGCGAACGGGGGGAGCGCGGGGAGCTCGTCCTCGCCGTTCAGCTTCACCAGGGCCTCCTGCACGGCCTCGGCGTAGAGCAGCGCTCCGTCATCGCCCGGATGGATCCCGTCCCCGGCGAGCATCTCGGGGTGGGCCGCGATCGTGCCGGCCCAGTCGGCGACCACGACGCCGCGCCGTGCCGCTGCGAAGTCCGCGAGCGCCTGGTTGTTCTCCGGGATCCACCAGCGATCGCCGAAGGCATTCACGAGCACGACGCGGCTGCCTTGCGTGATGTCGTTCAACCAGGCGAGCTCGGGCTCGGTCACCGGGCCGTTCGTGGCGAGCCCGATCACGAGCACCGGCCGCAACCCCTGCGGGGTCTGCTGCTCGATCAGGCGCATGCCGACTCCGAAGGATCGAGACACATCGGCGTCGATCCAGATGCCGGGCAGCGTCGATCCCAGTTCACCCGTGCTCGCGAGCATGACCGAGTCGCCGATGGCCCAGATGTCATCCCCGGTGACGGGTGCCGGCGCCAACGGGTGCCGAGGCGGCGCGGAACCGGGGGCGGGAGTCGGCGCCGGCTCCGTCGACTCAGACCCCGGCTCCGATGATGCCGGGTCCTGGGCCGGCTTCCCGTGGTCGATCGCCGCCTCCTGTCCGCGCAGCACGGCCTCCGCGGCGGTGCTGCGCGCGGGAGCGTTCGCGATCGCGACCACCGTCGACGGCACGGTGACCAGCAGGATGCAGATGACGCCGAAGCCGGCGATCCGGCGAGAGGGCGAGAGCCGCGGTGCGCGGGTCAGCGCCTTCACGGAGACCCAGAGGCCATAACGGCGCACGGGCTGCTCGATGAACCGGTACGAGAGCACCGCGAGCGGTACGGTGATGGCGAGGGCCAGCGCGCCGGTGAGCCAGTTCATCGCAGGATCGTACCGCCACGGTGCCGGGGCGGCGGCTAGGAGCACGAGCACGGGCCAGTGCCATAGATAGATCCCGTAGGAGCGCTCGCCGACCCAGCGCAGCGGTCGGACGTCGAGCATCCGCCCGACGAGCGCGCCGGGGCGCGTGACCGACCACACGACGAGCAGCGCGGCGAGCGACGCGAGCTGGAATCCCCAGGTGAAGCTCTCGGGGCTTCCTTCGCGCAGCGTGCATGCGAGCCACACGAGCACCGAGAGCCCCAGGATCGCGCCGAGGAACCAGAGCGACTGCCGGCCCGGGCCCGGCTGCCCGTCCAGGCCCGGATGACGCAGGATCAGCGCGAGCGCCACCCCCATGAAGAGCCCGAAGGTATGGCTGTCGCTGCCGAAATAGATGCGGGTCGCCGCGGCGCCGTCCATGGAGAGCGCGATCATGATGAGGGCCGAGGCGACGCTCAGCACGACGAAGATCATCAGCCGGGACCCGCGCGAGAGCTTTGCGAACGCGAGGATCAGGAGCAGGGGGAGCAGCACGTAGAACTGCTCCTCGATCGACAGCGACCAGGTGTTGCGGAAGATCTCGGGGTTGTCGTGCGCGAAATAGTCCGAGCCGAGCCCGATGAACACCCAATTGCTCACGAAGAACGCGGATCCCGCGATCTGCGATCCGATGTTCAGCAGGACGTCGCCGCCGATCAGCAGCGCGATCGAACTCGTCGTGAGCAGCACGAGCCCGAGGGCGGGGAGCAATCGGCGTGCGCGGCGTCGCCAGAACGCGAACAGCGCGATTCGACCGGTGGTCTCCCACTCGCGTCGCAGTAGGGAGGTGATGAGGAACCCGCTGATGACGAAGAAGACGTCGACGCCGAGAAAACCGCCCATCAGCGCGGCGGGGAAGAAGTGATAGACCAGCACCATGGTGACGGCGATCGCGCGCAACCCGTCCAGGCCACTGAGACGGGGCTGGTGGGCTGTGCGGGGAGGAGAAGAATCAGTGGTGCTCATAGTGCCTGGCCGCGCTAGCGGCATCATGCAATTGTAAGCGCTGAGAATGGCAGAACCGGCCACGCCCGATACCGCGGGGACCCGCCGGGTGCCACCTGTCCGAATACGGGATAATGTTGTCTCGCGAGCGCTGCTCGACCGTGCGATGACGCACCCGTCCCGCGAAAGGAAGACCCGGTGAAGAGACAGTTGGTGCTGAGCGCGTTCCTGATGCCCGGCGGCTACGACCAGCGGGCGTGGAGACATGCCGGCAGCCCGGCCGAAGACCTCGGCAAGCTCTCGCCGCTGGAGACCATCGCGAAGAAGTACGAGGCCGCGAAGCTCGACTCGGTCTTCATCGCCGACGTGATCTCAGCGGATTACATCCTCGACGGCGACGTGTTTCTCGGGAACCCCTACGAACCGGCATCGGCGATGGGTGCGCTCGCCTCGTGCACGGAGCGGATCGGCATCATCGGCACGTTCTCGACGACCTGGAACCATCCCTTCACGCTCGCGCGGCAGCTGCAGGCCCTCGACGTGCTGAGCGACGGCCGGGTCGGGTGGAACATCGTCACCTCCAGTCGCGCGGCCGACAACTACGGCTCCGTGCTGCCGCCGAAGGACGAGCGCTACCGTCGGGCCGCCGAGGTGGTCGAGGTCGTACGCGAGCTGTGGGGCGCATGGAGCGACAGAGCGGTCATCGCGGATCGCGAATCCGGCAACTGGGTGGACCCTGCCCTGATCCGCCCCGTCGACTTCGAGGGCGAGTTCGTGAAGGTGCAGGGCTTCCTGAATCAGCGGCGCTCGCCGCAGGGGCACCCGGTGCTGGTGCAGGCTGGGCAGTCACCGGAGGGCGTGCGCTTCGGCTCCGCGGTCGCCGATCAGATCTACACCGCGCAGCCCTCGCGCGACCACGCGATCGATTTCCGGATGAGGTATCGGGAGGCCCTGCGCGACGTCGGGCGCAATCCGGATCACGTGAAGATCACTCCGGGACTCGTGCCCTACGTGGCAGAGACCGAGGCCGAAGCGCACGACCTCTTCCGGGCGATGGACCAGTTCACCGACTTCGAGGCGGCACGGGCGAAGTTCAGTCTCGACTACTCCGTGGACCTCTCGGGTCTGGAGCTCGATGAGCCCATCCCGCTCGAGCGATTCGAGACGATGGACACGACCACCTCGCGGGGCGGGACCTATCGGGACATGACGGAGGGCAACGGCTTCACACTGCGCCAGATCCTCGTGAACAGCTCGTCATCGGGCGGGCACATGGTCGCGGTGGGCACGGCGGCCCAGGTCGCGGACACGATGATCGACTGGTTCGAGAGCGGGGCCTGCGACGGCTTCAGTCTCAACGCGCCGCTCGTGCCGGAGACCGTCGACAGCGTCTGCGAGCTGCTCGTGCCGGAACTGCGCGATCGCGGTTACTTCCGCGAGGAGTACACGGGGACGACGCTGCGCGACCACCTCGGGCTGCCGATCCCGCCGGCATGGGACGAGCAGGGAGCCGTCGGATAATCGCGCTCCGGTCGCATCTGCGAGGATCGATACCGTGAGCGATGTACAGGGCGACGCGATCCGGCTGCGGATCGACCTCGGTTACGACGGCACCGACTTCCACGGTTGGGCGACGCAGCCCGGGCTCCGAACGGTGCAGGAGACGCTCGAGCGAGCGATCGCGATGCTGGGCGGGATCGACGATGCGCCCCCTCGCCTCACGGTCGCCGGTCGCACCGATGCCGGCGTGCACGCGCGCGGCCAGGTGGCGCACATCGACCTCGACGCGGCTCTCGCCTCGCGGGTGACTGCCCGGCGGGTGAACGCCGTGCTGCGGCGCGGGGCGCCCGATATCGTCGTGCATGCGATCGGGCCGGCGGCGGTCGGCTTCGACGCCCGATTCTCGGCGCTGAAGCGCAGGTACGAGTACCGGCTGAGCCCGCAGAATTCGATGGTGGATCCGCTCGGCGCCCGTTACACCGCTCGCGTTCCGGCGGTGCTCGACCTCGAGCGCATGCGGCGGGCGAGCGACGAGCTCCTCGGGCTGGGCGACTTCGCCGCCTTCTGCAAGGCGCGCGAGGGAGCGACTTCGGTGCGGGATCTGCAGGTGTTCCACTGGGAAGCCGATGAACGGGGCGAGGTCATCGCCCGCATCGAGGCCGACGCGTTCTGCCATTCGATGGTGCGCGCGCTCGTGGGCTCGGTGGTCGCGGTGGGGAGC
>JBDIAD010000004.1:0-16103 GCA_039812205.1 Leucobacter sp. | reverse complement strand
CGGGATCCATCACCATGCTCAGGGACTCGCCGAAGAGCACCTCTTCGCGTTCGCCCTCGAGCGCCGCGCGATGCTCGGGCAGGAGATTCACGGTGATCACGCGCGCCTGCGGGACCGCCTCCCGAACCCGATCCAGACGCGAGCGGAGCACATCGAGCGTGTGCTGCGTGCGCCCGACGAACCGCAGCATCATCTCGCCTTCGGGCGAGACCGTCACATGCACGAACTTCAATTCACCGCGCCGCTCCGGCACATCGTAGGGCGGCAGCCCCGTGCTCTCGATGAGCCGGGCGATCGCGGGGATCACCGCGGCGATCTGCGGCGACTGGATGGCGCATTGGCGCAGATCCACCCCTCGCCGGTCGGGCCCCAGAATGCCGAGCGTGATGTCCCGGCCCGCGCGCCCCACGACGAGTTTCACCCGATTGCGAAAGCCGGTCTCCGGGCTCGCCACGGCCGGCATCCAGGCCTCGGCCGGGATCGTCGGGAGCTGCTGCGCGCACCGGAGCTGCTTCTCGTGCAGCTGCTGCTCATAGGGGGTGCGGATCAACACGCACGACCGGCACGCCCCCGCGTCGTAGTAGTCGCACTGCATGTCAGGCGGTGAGCCCGAGGCCGTCCATGCGCCGGATGTGATCCGCGATCAGCTCCGTCATCACCGGCTCCACCTCGCTCGCGACGAAAGCGCGCCCCTCGCTGAGCGAGAGCACGTGGCGCGTGACGAGCAGCGTGTCGCCGACGAGACGGCGGCCCCACAGCGCCAGCCGGTTCGCGAGCGCCGGATCGGCCGCGATCTCACTCGCAAGGAGATCGCGCACTTCCGTTCGCCCGGTGTCTTCGAGCAGTACCGCGATGACATCGTCGCGGTACTGATCGTCCAGGCCCTCGGCGAGCGCCGCGAAGAATCCGTCGAACAGCCCGCTCACGAGGTAGAGCGAGAGCACGTGCTGGTGCCAGTCGGGGGTGCCGATCCGCTCGAAATACGGGTCGATGACCTCTGCGTAGGGCTCCATGAGCTCGCTGGGCTCCTCCCCGCGCCGACGGATCTCGGCCGTGATCTTCTGCTGCTTCGCGAGCGCAATGCCGGCGACGCGGCTCATCACGTCCTTCGCCCGCAGCGAGGGGGCGCCGCTCACGGCACGGGCCGCGGCCTCGTAGAGTTCCAGCCGCAGGTACGCGGTCATCCCGAGAAACGGCAGCACGCCGGGTGCGAACTCGGAGACATCCACGCGCAACGTCTGGTCGGCACCGTCGCGCGATCCAATCGTGTGCGTGGGCGCCGTCTGCTTGCGCAGGCTCTTCAACCACTGGAACACCTCGCCAGTGTACCCGCGTCGCTCAGTCGCGGGCGCATACTCCCGCATAGACTAGACACACCTAGTACGCGACAAGAGAGACAGACGTGACGACGTTCACCGAACTCGGCGTTGACCAAGACATGGTCGATGCGCTGGCGGGTCAGGGCATCATCGATGCCTTCCCGATCCAGGAACAGACCATCCCGCTCGCCATCGACGGGCAAGACATCATCGGCCAGGCGAAGACCGGCACGGGCAAGACCTTCGGCTTCGGCCTGCCGCTGCTGCAGCGCCTCGGCTCCGATCCGGAGGACGGCGTGCAGGCGCTCGTCGTCGTACCGACCCGGGAGCTCGCCGTGCAGGTCTTCGAAGACCTGGTGCTCGCCGCCTCGGGCCGCGCGACGAAGATCGTCCCCATTTACGGCGGCAAGGCCTACGAGGGGCAGATCGATCAGCTCAAGGCCGGGGCGCAGGTCGTCGTCGGCACCCCGGGGCGACTGCTCGATCTCGCCGGGCAGCGGCTGCTCGATCTGAAGCGCGTGCGCGAGATGGTGCTCGACGAGGCCGACAAGATGCTCGATCTCGGCTTCCTCGCCGATATCGAGAAGCTCTTCGCGCAGACCCCCGACACCCGGCACACGATGCTGTTCTCGGCGACGATGCCGGGCACGATCGTCGCGCTCGCGCGCCGTTTCATGCGCTCTCCGATCCATATCCGCGCCTCGGACCCCGACGAGGGCGTCATGCAGGCGAATATCGAGCACATCGTCTACCGGGCGCATTCGCTCGACAAGGACGAGGTCATCGGCCGCATTCTGCAGGCGGAGGGCCGCGGGAAGACCGTGATCTTCATGCGGACGAAGCGCGCGGCGGCGAAGCTGCAGGAGGAATTGGTGGATCGCGGCTTCGCCGTCGCGAGCGTCCACGGCGACCTGAACCAGGATCAGCGCGAGCGCGCAATGGCGTCGTTCAAGGCCGGCAAGAAGGAGATCCTCATCGCCACCGATGTGGCGGCGCGCGGAATCGACGTCGACGATGTCACGCATGTGATCAATCACACGGTGCCCGACGACGAGAAGACCTACCTGCACCGCGTGGGCCGCACGGGCCGTGCGGGGCGCACCGGCATCGCGGTCACCTTCGTCGACTGGGAGGACATGCACAAGTGGGCGCTCATCAACAAGGCGCTCGACTTCGGCACGACCGAACCGCGTGAGACCTACAGCTCATCGCCGCATCTTTTCGAGGATCTCAAGATCCCCGAGGGCACGAAGGGGCGGATCAAGCCGACCCCGGTGAAGGACGGGCCCGCCCGCGGCGGCGAGCGCGGCGGCGATCGTCGCCGTGAGAACGGCAGCGGCGACGGCGCGAATCGCACCCGCAATCGTCGTCGCACGCGCAGCGATAATTCTCGCGGGCCGGGCCGCCACGAGGCTCACGGCCATGAGGGTCATGGCGGGGACGAGGCGGGTTCGAGCGAGCCCGGCGCACCGCTTCCCGGTGCCGGCTCGGGCGCCCCGCGTCGGCGTCGCCGCCGTCGCGGCGGTTCGGGAAGCGGTGCGAGCCGCACGGCCGACGAGGGCTAGCCGAGCCCGTAGAGGCCCGCGAAGGGATCCCAATCGGGATCCGTGTGGAGTTCGAGCTCGATCTGCGCTGCAGCTTCGGCGGCACGATCGGCGCCGCTGAGCTCGGAGATCAGGGCCGCCGTCATGTCGATGCCGGCTGCCACGCCCGATGACGTCCAGCGGTCGCGGTCGTGCACCCACCTCGCCCGGGGCACCCAGGTGACGTCGCCGCCGTGACCGCTCGCCCACTCGAAGGCGCGCTTGTTCGAAGTGGCGCGGTACCCCTCGAGCAGACCCGCGGCCGCGAGCAGCGCCGAACCGGTGCACACCGACGTCACCAGCGGCGCGCGGCCGGCCCACGCGGCGAGGCGATCCAGGAATTCGCGATCGGTGGCGAGCGGGCGAGTGCCGAGCCCTCCGGGAACGATGACGATATCCGGGTTCGGCATCTCCTCGAGCGCCGCCGTCGCGATCACCTGCGCGCCCTGGCTGCTCACGACCGGCCCTGCCTCCGGCGCGACGTAGGTCACCGGGTACTCGTCCGGGAAGCGCGCGAGCAAAGACATGGGCCCGAATACGTCGAGCAGCTCGAATCCGTCGAAGAGCACCATCGCGACACTGCGAACCGTGGGTGTGGTCGTCATGGAGTCATCATCGCATGCGCGCCTCGATCACGTACCGCAGTACGTCACATGGGGGCCGAGTTCCGGCGGTGCCGGATAGCCGAACTCCTCGAACTCCGGCCGCTCGTCGTAGGGGTGCGTCACGGCCTCGAGCAGTTTCGCGAACGGCCCGAGGTCTCCGTCGACCGCGCTGTTCAGCGCCGCGTCGACCATGTGGTTCCGGGGAATGGTCACCGGATTCACGAGATCCATCGCGCGGGCGTCCGGGTGGAGCGCGCGCCAGGCGTCGATCCACTCCCCCGGCCCCCGATTCGCCGCGAAGATGCTCTGCAGCTCGCGGTCCATGCCGCGTTCTGCACGGCCGAGCGCCCGGAAGAAGCGGGTGAAGTCCCCCGCATTCGCCTGCAGATCATTCAGTGCCGGCGCGGCGAACGCGAGCAGCGCCTCATCGCTCAACTCATCGCGCGAGCGGTGCGCGAGTCCGAACTTCGCCCGCAATCCCGAGAGCCAGACCCGATCGTGCTCCGGGGCGAATTCGGCGAGGCGTTCGCGCGCGATGCCCTTCGCCCTCTCGAGATCCTCGTCGAGGAGCGGAAGCAGGGCTTCCGCGAAGCGGGTGAGATTCCACAGCGCGATGCCGGGCTGATTGCCGAAGGCGTAGCGGCCGTTCGCGTCGATCGAGCTGAAGGTCGTCGCGGGGTCGTATCGATCGAGGAACGCGCACGGACCCAGGTCGATCGTCTCGCCCGAGACCGAGGTGTTGTCGGTGCTCATCACGCCGTGCACGAAGCCGATCAGCATCCACTTCGCGACGAGCCGAGCCTGCGCCACGACGACGTGCGAGAGCAAGCGGGCGTACGGATCGTTCGCAGCCGCGGCATCGGGCGCATGACGCGAGATCGCGTGATCGGCCAGGCGGCGCAGCAGCTCGACGTCCCCGGTGCCGCGGGCGAACTGGAATGTGCCGACGCGCAGATGACTCGAGGCCACGCGGGCGAGCACGGCGCCGGGCAGCTCGGCGAGGCTGTCGTCGCGCGAGATCAGATCACCTGTCGCGACGACCGCGAGTGCACGCGTGGTCGGGACCCCGAGCGCATGCAGCGCCTCGCCGATGAGATACTCGCGCAGCATCGGCCCGACCGCCGCGCGGCCGTCGCCGCCGCGGGAGAACGGCGTCCATCCGGCCCCTTTCAGGTGGATGTCCCAGAGGTCGCCGTCGGCGTCGGCGACCTCGCCGAGCAGCAGGGCGCGCCCGTCGCCGAGCCGCGGTTGGTAGACGCCCCACTGGTGCCCGGCATAGGCCTGAGCCACCGGGCGGCTCCCCGCTGCGATCGCATTGCCGATGAGAAAGCGCGTACCGGCCTCCGACGCGAGCCAGTCCGCATCGAGCCCCAACTCCGTTGCGAGCGACTCGTTCAGCTGCAGCAGCTTCGGGGCGTCGTGATGCTTCGCCTGCCAGGGGATCGCCAGTTCGGGCAGCGTACTCGCGAAGTCGCTGCGCAGCACCAGGTGCGCGGGGACCGTATACATGATTCCAGGCTACGCCCGCCGGATGTGCGTCACTCGGGTATTGCGACGACCCGCCGGATGGCGTCCCAGATCTCGCGGCCGCTGGTGCATTCGCCGAGGCGGTTGGGCTTGCCCGCGCCGTGGTAGTCGCTCGCCCCGGTGACCCGCAGCCCGTTCGCGAGGGCCTGCCGGCGCAGCGCGGGCAGCCACTCCGCCCGGTTCTCGGGGTGCTCGAGCTCGATCCCCCAGAGACCGGCGGCGATGAACGCCTCGAGCGCCTCCGGGTCGACCGCGCGCCGTTGCCGCTCGGCGGCGGGATGGGCGAGCACCGGAACCCCGCCCGCCTCGCGCACCATCTCGATGGCCTCGACCGTGTCGATCGCATAGGTGGGCACGTAGTAGGGAGAGCGCGGGTGCAGCGCCTCGGCGAAGGCGTGGCCGCGGTCGGTGAAGTAGCCGCGGGATACGAGCGCGTCCGCGATGTGGGGGCGCCCGACGGTGCGATCCGCCCCGGTCTCGACCACCTCGTGCCAGGAGATGTCGAAGTCGGCCGAGAGCCGATCCACCATCTCCCGAGCCCGCGTCACCCGGGACTCGCGCACCCGGTCGAGCGCGGCCTTCAGCGAAGCCGATGCCGGGTCGAGCCCGTATGCGAGCAGATGGGTGGATCGCCAGTCGTAGCGGGTCGTGATCTCCATCGCCGGCAGGAACTCGATCCCCTGCTCGGCGGCGGCCCGGCGCGCTTCGTCCCAGCCGCTCACCGTGTCGTGGTCGGTGAGGGCGAAACCCGCGAGGCCGAGCGCCGCGGCCTCGATCGCGATTTCGCCCGGAGTGGTGGTTCCGTCGCTGTACACCGAGTGGGTGTGCAGGTCGAAGCGGCCGGTCATGCTCCCATCGTAGGGTCTGCGCGCATCTTTCCGTGAGCGATGACAGAATGGCCCCATGAGCGACACCCACGAGGCCGAAGTCACGAACGAGAATCGCAGCACCGCGCCCGGTGGCGATGCCTTTCTGCAGTACATCTCGCAGGGGTGGGCGGATCGCGACGACGCCCCGCCGGCCCTGCGGGAGGCGGCGTCGTTCGCCGCCTCGCGTCGCGAGCGCCTGAGCGCCCGGTTCCCCGGCGAGCGACTGGTGATCGGCGCCGGCGTGATGCGCCAGCGCTCGAACGACACCTTCTACCAGTTCCGCGCGCACAGCGCCTTCGCGCATCTCACCGGCTGGGGCAGTGACTCCGAGCCGGGCGCGGTGCTCGTGCTCGATCCGGTGCAGGGCGCCGCCGCGGGCACGTCGGTGTCGCGCCACACGGCGACGGTCTACTTCCGCGAGCGCGCCGGCCGCGACAGCGAGGAGTTCTTCGCCAATCCCGAGATCGGCGAGTTCTGGATCGGTGCGCGCCCGTCGCTCGGCGATGTCGCCGCTCTGCTGGGCGTCGCGACCGCTCATATCGACGAGTTCGAGTCGCGACCCGGGGATCGCACGCTGGAGGATGCCGAGCTCGCCCGCGCCGCCTCGGAACTGCGCCTGGTGAAGGACGAGTACGAGCTGCAGCAGCTGCAGGCGGCCGTGGACGCCACTGCGCGCGGTTTCGACGAGGTGCTCGCCGAGCTCGGCACCGCCGAGGCGACGCCTCGCGGCGAGCGCGTCGTCGAGTCCGTCTTCAACCGTCGCGCCCGCGTCGACGGGAACACGGTCGGCTACGAGACGATCGCGGCTGCCGGCAGCCATGCCTGCACGCTGCACTGGATCGTGAACAACGGCGAGGTGCGCTCGGGCGATCTGCTGCTGGTGGATGCCGGGGTCGAACTCGACAGCCTGTACACGGCCGATATCACCCGCACGGTGCCGATCTCGGGCACGTTCTCACCCGCGCAGCGCAGGGTGTACGAGGCGGTGCTCGAGGCGGCGGATGCGGCTCGGGCGATCATTCGGCCGGGGATTCGTTTCGGCGACGTGCACGACGAGGCGATGCGGGTGATCGAGGCTCGCACGCGCGAGTGGGGTCTTCCGCTCGCGGGCGTGGTCTCCGCGGCTGGCGCCGGGGATGCCGATATCGCCTATCACCGGCGCTACATGGTGCACGGGACGAGCCATCACCTCGGGCTCGATGTGCACGACTGCGCTCAGGCGCGACGCGAGCTGTATCTCGACGGCATCATCGAGGCCGGCATGTGCTTCACGGTCGAGCCGGGGCTGTACTTCCAGCCTGATGATCTGACGGTGCCGGAGGAGCTGCGCGGAATCGGAGTGCGCATCGAGGACGACATCGTCGTCACCGAGACGGGCTGCGTGAATCTCTCCGCAGCCATCCCGCGCACGGCCGACGATGTCGAGGCGTGGGTGCGTGAGGCCCGCGGGCTCTAGTTCTTGCGGTCGTCGCGGGATTCTGGGGTGTTCGCCCCATCGTGCGCGGCGGCTTCCCCGCTGACGCTCGGACCGTCAGACGCGGCATTCTCCGGCGTCGCCGATTCACTCCTCGGAGCGGCAGGATCTGCCGCCGGCATCGTCGGTTCGCTCTTCGGCTCGGCCGGCGCAACCGCCGAGGTCTGCGCGCGCGAGCCATGAGCGGGCGCGGCCGGGACGTGCGACCCGCCGAGAATCGAACGCGCCTGCGCGACGAACTCCCCCGGCACGATCAGGTCGTACCGAGTCGCCACGAACTGCAGGATCGACGAGAAGTCGCGACGATTTCGGTTCATCGCGTAGGAGAGCACACCGAAGAGCATGCCGAATCCGGCGCCGATGGCGATGGCCGCGATGAACACCCCGCCGATCGCCGTGTTCTCGGGCTGGAAGATGAAGAGCAGCAATCCGAGGAAGAGCCCGAGATACGCGCCCGACATCGCCCCCATGAGCGCAACGCGCCCATAGGTGAGCCGTCCGGTGACGCGCTCGACGCTGCGCAGCTCGTTGCCGAGAATGGAGATCTGGTTCACCGGGAACTCCGAGCGCGCGAGGCGATCCACCGCCTGCTTCGCATCGGCGTAGTGGTCGTAGGTCGATACGACTGCGCCCTGCGGCAGTTCGGGCATCATCGGGTTGCCACCGCGGCCCGATCTCGGATTCGACATGCTCATGACTCAAGTCTGGCATGCGAAGGCGGTCGATGGTTCAGCGCGCGGCGAACGGGAGCACCCTGGAATCCAGGCGAATGCACTACCGATGCAATACCTTAGAGGAGTGAAGAGTTCGAGGGTGTTCGTGGGCCGGCTGGCCGGCCGCGGTGTCTTCGATCCGCTCGGCGATCGCATCGGCAAGGTGCGCGACGTGCTGGTCGTCTACCGCTCGAACGCGAACCCGCGCGTCGTCGGTCTCATCGTCGAGATTCCGGGCAAGCGGCGCGTCTTCGTGCCGATCGGCCGCATCACCTCGATCTCAGCCGGGCAGGTCATCGCCACCGGCCTCATCAACGTGCGCCGCTTCCAGCAGCGCCGCGGCGAGACGCGCATGATCGCGGAGCTCATCGGTCGCGAAGTGCAGCTCGAATCGGGCGCTCGCGCGACCATTCAGGACGCCGCGATCGATCGGAATCGCGCCGGCCAGTGGTCGGTGTCGGAGGTGTTCGTCCGGTCGCCGCGCACCTCCGGAGCATTCTCGCGCGCCGACACCCAGATCGTGCCGTGGTCGAAGACGCACTGGCCGAGCGACCAGACGAAGGCGCAGCCGTCGGAGCTGCTCATCCAGTCGCTCGTCGATCTGAAGCCCGCCGATCTCGCCGAGGCCCTCCTCGAGCTTCCCAACGCGCGCATGGTGGAGGTCGTCACAGCGCTTCCCGACGAGCGCGTCGCCGACGCTCTCGAGGAGATGGTGGAGGAGGATCAGCTCGCACTGCTCGCGCAGTTGCGCAGCGACCGCACCGCCGATGTGCTCGACCGCATGGAGCCCGACGATGCCGCGGACCTGATCGCGGCCCTCCCCGCCGAGCAGGGAGAGGAACTGCTCGAGCTGATGGAGCCGGAGGAGGCGCAGGACGTTCGCCGCCTCCTGGAATACGACGGCGACACCGCCGGCGGCCTCATGAATCCCTCCCCCATCGTGCTGTCTGCCGAGTCGAGCGTGGCCGAAGCCCTCGCGCTCATCCGCCGCCGCGAGGTGCCGCCGGCGATGGGCTCCGCGGTCTACGTCACCAATCCGCCGTACGAGACCCCGACGGGCGAGTACCTCGGAATGGCGCACTTCCAGCATCTGCTGCGCGTCCCCCCGCACGAGCGGCTCTCGACGGTGCTCGACACCGAGATCGAGGCGGCCTCCGTGCGGGCGAGCGCCGCCGAGGTGGCGCGACGGCTCGCCAGTTACGACCTCGTCGCCCTCCCCGTGGTGAACGAGAACGATCAGCTCATCGGCGTCGTCACGATCGACGACGTGCTCGATCACCTGCTCCCCGACGACTGGCGCCGTGTCGACGACGAGAACGAGACGACTCCGCACGCGCAGGGAGGCGCCCGATGAGCATCTTCGGCCGGCGCAGCGCTCCCCCGGGACTCGATTCGCCGCAAGGCCTCGGTCGGCGCGCCCCCAAGGTCGCCTCGCCGGATGCGGCCCCGGGCAACTACGAGTTCTTCGGACGCTGGACCGAGGCGATCGCCCGCGGCATGGGCACGCCGTGGTTCCTGCTCGTGCTCACCCTCTTCTGCGTGGCCTGGCTGTTCTGGAACACGGTCGCGCCCGAGGGGGCGCGCTTCGACCCGGCCGCGCTCGGCTTCACGGCGCTCACGCTGATCCTCTCCCTCCAGGCCTCGTACGCCGCGCCGATGATCCTGCTCGCGCAGAACCGCCAGGACGACCGCGACCGCGTGCAGATCGAGCAGGATCGCCAGCGCGCCGAGCGCAACCTCGCCGACACCGAGTTCCTCGCACGCGAGGTCGTGGCGCTGAAGCTCGTGCTGAAAGACCTGCCCGATAAGGACTTCGTGCGCTCCGAGCTGCGCGCGATGCTCAGCGAGCTCCTCGCCGACGATGCGCGCGATCGCGATCAGGGTCGGGATCAGGAGCCGGACGGCTCCGCGACGGTCGACCCCGCTGCGGACGACGCAGAAGAACCCCAAGCGCAGCCATGACCGCGGCGCTCGAACAGGCGATCCGCGGGGCGCTCGACGCCGTCGACGACCCCGAGATCAGGCGGCCGATCACCGAACTCGGCATGGTCGACGGCATCCGGGTCGACCCCGACGGCCACGCGCATGTCGCCATCGCACTCACCATCGCCGGCTGCCCCGCGGCCCGCCGTATCGAGCAGGACGTCTTCGAGGCGACGCGCTCCGTCGACGGCGTCGCCGAGGCGAGCGTCGCCGTGCGCGTGATGAACGCCGAGGAGCGCTCGGCCTTCATCACGCGGGTGCGCGGGGACCGCAGTCGCGCCGCCCATCAATTCGGGCCCGATTCGCTCACCCGCGTGATCGCGGTCACGAGCGGCAAGGGCGGTGTCGGAAAGTCCTCGCTCACCGCGAATCTCGCGACCTCCATGGCGGAGGAGGGCCTCACGGTCGGCATCCTCGACGCCGACGTGTTCGGCTTCTCGATCCCCGCCATCATGGGCCTGAGCGTCGATGGGCGCGTGGAGCAGCCCACGCGCGTGGGCGACATGATCCTCCCGCCGATCGCGCACGACGTCCGGGTGATCTCCATCGGCATGTTCCTCGGCGAGGCCGATCCGAGGCATACCGCCGTTTCGTGGCGCGGCCCGATGCTGCACCGCACGCTCGAGCAGTTCTTGACCGATGTGTGGTGGGGCGACCTCGACGCGCTGCTGATCGATCTGCCTCCCGGAACGGGCGACATCGCGATCAGTCTGGGTCAGCTGCTGCCGCAGGCGGAGGTGATCGTCGTCACCACTCCGCAGCCGGCGGCGGCCGATGTGGCCGTGCGCAGCGCCCTGGTCGCGCGTCAGACCGGGCAGCGCGTGATCGGCGTGATCGAGAACATGTCGGGCCTCGCGCAGCCCGACGGCAGCGTCCTCGAGCTCTTCGGCTCCGGCGGCGGCGAGGCGGTCTCCCGGCTGCTGAGCGATCCCTCGCCGGCCGAGAACGGGCCGGACGGGGGTGGATCGAGCCGCACCGGGATTCCCCCCGCGCCGGTCCCGCTGCTGGGCAGGGTGCCGCTCAGCCCCGCGTTCCGCGAGCTCAGCGACGGCGGAGTCCCGGCGGTGCTCGCCGACCCCACGGACACGGCCTCCGCGCAGATCACGGCGATCGCTCGGACCCTGATCGCCCGCGGGCGCGGCCTCGCAGGTCGCCGCATCGGCGTGACGCCGTCGAACTAGCGGATATCCAGCATCTCCGGCTTCCCGAAGAGGTAGCCCTGGTAGAGGTCGATGTCGAAGCCCCGCAGCTGCTCGAACTGCTCCTCGGTCTCGATGCCTTCGGCCACCACGTTCATCCCGAGGGTGCGCGCGAAGTTCACGATGACGCCCACGATCGCGGCATCGCGAGGGCCGTTCGCCAGGGCCTCTACGAAGGATCGGTCGATCTTGAGCTGCTGCACCGGCAGCGAGGTCAGCCGGTTGAGCGAGGAGTAGCCCGTGCCGAAGTCGTCGAGCGAGATCTGCACGCCCTCGACCCTGAGCGCGTCGAGCACCTCGATCGACCGCGCGGGATCGATCTGCAGCATGCTCTCGGTGACCTCGAGCTTCAGCTTGTCGGCGCTCGCGCCGTGCGCAGCGAGCGAGCGGCGCAGCGACTGCACGAGCGCATCGGGCCGCAGCTGTCTCTCGCTCACATTGACCGAGATGGTGTATCCGCTCGTCTCGGGGCGCTGCGCCCACACCGCGAGAATCCGGCAGGCCTCGTCGAGCACCCATTCGCCGATCTCAACGATCATCGCCGTGCGCTCGGCGAGATGGATGAACTCCGCCGGCTGCACGACGCCTCGCACCGGGTCGAGCCAGCGCAGCAGGCCCTCGTAGCCGCGGATCCGGCGATCCGCCCCGACGACCGGTTGCAGGAAGAGCCTGAGCCGGTCGCTCGCCACGCCGCTGCGCAGATCGAGCACGAGATCGGCGCGCTTGGCCGCCTCGTCCATCGAGCCCTGATCGAATTCGACCGCGCGCACCGGCCCTCCGGGACTCGGAGCCGGCCCGTGACGTCGAGCGGCCTCCGCGCGGGTGAACACATCGGCGCCGTCGAGAAGGTCGCCCGGGCGATATTCGACGTAGCTGACGCGGACCCGCGGCTCGATCGCGCTTCCGAGCTCGGCGCGCATCGTCGTCAGCATGATCGTGCCGAACTGCTCGGCGAGGCGCTGCATTCCCGGCCTCGCGATCTCGCGGTCGTCGCCGAAGCCGCCGAAGTCCGCTGCGAATGCCGCAGTCCCGATGCGGGCGACGAACTCGGGCCGCCGTTCGAGCGGCGATTCGAGTATGGGTGCGCCCTCGGTGTATCCGAGCTCATCGAAGCGCTCGGCGATCCGCATGAGCAGGTGATCCGCCACCGCGAAGCCGTAGGTGTCGTTCACCAGTCCGATGCCCTCGAACTCGGCGGTGACATACGCACGGAGGCCGCCGCCCTCGCCTCGCGCCTGCGCCGTGAGATGCGTGAGCATCCTCGCCCGATTGGGCAGCCCGGTGAGCGTATCGGCGTAGGCGAGCGTGCGCACCCGCTGCTCCGCGAGATGCAACGGGGTGACGTCCGTCGAGATGTAGAGGCATTTCTCGACGCGCTGGTGGTCGCTCACGAGCGGCAGGATCGTCGTCGCGGCCCAGAACTCCGTGCCGTCCTTCGCGCGACTGCACAGCGTCCCCTGCCACACCTCGCCGAGCGCGACCCGGCGCCGGATGGCGTCGATCTCCGCGGAAGTGTGCCGGCCGGAGTTCAGGATCCCGATGGACTCGCCGATGAGCTCCCCGCGCGGGTACTTCGTCTGGGCGACGAACTTCTCGTTCGCCTCGAGAATCGTGTCGTTGCGATCCACCATCGCCACGAGCGCCTGCGCGTCGACGCTCAGGTCGAGCTCGCGCAGCGCGCGCTCGAGTCGCGTGTTGTCGGCCACGAGCTGACGGATCCGGCGCTCCCCGAAGGGATCGCTGAATCGGGGGCCGGCCGCCGACGGCTCGCCGGGGGCCGCGCTCATGTGGCCTCCTCGTCCCAGTGCATCACGCCGGTGGCGCGCGGTGACGGCGTCGATCGCATCTGCGCCTGCGCAGAAGTCGAGGCCGGCGCCGAAGCCGAGCTCTCGCGGGCGTCCGCCTCGTCCTCGATGAGGGCGTCGCGAATGATCCGGCGCGGATCGTACTGCCGCGGGTCCAGCTTCTGCCAGTCGACCTCGTCGAACTCGGGCCCCATCTCGTCGCGCATCCGCTCTTTCGCGCCGCTCGCCATCCTGCGCACGCTCCGCGTGAGATCCCCGAGCTTCTTCGCGTACCCGGGAAGCCGATCCGGGCCGACGACGATGAGACCGATGACCAGAATCACCAGAATCTTGTCGAAGGTCAGCCCCATGTTGCCAGTGTAGTGGCGCGGACTCCGCGTGGGATCGCGCCCCGGGAGTTCTCACCGGCTACGCTGAGTGCCGCGGGAAAGTCCGCGCATTCACGGAGGAACCAGTGAGCCGTCTCGAAAGCAATTGGCAGTACGCCGAACAGTATCCGACCGAAACCGACGCCCAGGTTCATGCGCGTCGGCTCTCACTCGAGCTGGGCATCGAACCGGTGAGCCGGGCGACGGCTGCGGCCCTCTCGGCGCACGTCGCAGCGACCGGCGCGCAGGCGATTCTCGAGATCGGCACCGGCGTGGGCGTGAGCGGGCTCGCGCTCCTGCGCTACGCCCCGAGCGCGCATCTCACGTCGATCGAGCGCGACTCAGAGTTCCTGCGACAGGCGCGCACCGTCTTCGCGGAGGGAGGGATCCCCGGGGCCCGGCTGCGGCTCATCGAAGGAGACGCGGGCCAGGTGCTTCCCCGTCTGAATTTCAGTGCGTATGACCTCATCGTCATCGACGAGGATCCTGCGCGACTGCTCGAGGACATCGAGCTGGCCCTTCAGATCGTCCGGCCTGGCGGCACCATCATCGTCGTCAGCGCCTTCGCCCGCGGCCGCGTGCCCGATCCCGCCGCCCGCGATGAAGCGACGCAGAACATGCGGGATCTGCTCACCATGGTGGCAGAGTCCCCGGCCATCGCAGCAGCCCTTTCGCCCGTGGGCGATGGACTGCTGACGATGACCAGGCTGGATTCGCGGGACTAGTCCCCCAGCACCGCGCTCAAGACGTTGCGAAGCTCCGTAGCTTCCTCGTCGTTGACCGAGACGACCAGGCGTCCGCCCCCTTCGAGTGGAACCCGAACGACGATCACGCGGCTTTCGCGCACCGCTTCCATAGGACCATCGCCGGTTCTCGGTTTCATTGCCGCCATTGCGTCTCCTCGCTCGTGTAATACCCTACCCATTCTACCGGGAGGGCTCGGAGCCGTGAAAACTCAGGCCTCTCCGAGGGACTCGATCCATGCGCGCAGCCCGTTCTCGACCGCGGTGATCTCGCTGATCCGCACCCGCTCGTCGTCGGCGTGCGCCAAGAGCGCATCTCCCGGGCCGTAGTTCACGGCGGGGATGCCGAGCGCAGAGAAACGGGAGACGTCGGTCCACCCGAGCTTCGCCACCGGTTCGAGACCCGTCGCCTCGATCAGGCCCCGGGCGATGGGATCGGTCAGGCCCGGCCGGGCCCCCTCGGCGCGGTCCTCGACCACGAGCTCGTCGGCGTCCGAGAAGAGCTCGCGCAGGATCGCGATCGCGTCATCCGAGCTCTTGCTCGGGGCATGGCGGTAATTCACGAGGATCTCGCAGCGGTCGGGGATCACATTGCCGGCAACTCCCCCGCGGATGTCCACCGCGCTCAGGCTCTCCCGGTAGTCGAGACCGTCCACCGTCACGGTCTCCGGTTCGAACCGCGCGAGGCGCTCGAGGATCGTCCCCGCGCGGTGGATCGCGTTCACCCCTCTCCACGCCCGCGCCGCGTGGGCCCGCTTTCCGTGCAGGATGACGCGCATTTTCAGCGTTCCGTTGCAGCCGCCCTCGATGCCCGCGCGCGTCGGCTCGCCCAGGATGGCGAAGTCCCCCTCGAAGAGCTCGGGATGGTTGCGCTGCGTGCGGCCGAGCCCGTTGAGCGCACTTTCGACCTCCTCATGGTCGTACCACACCCACGTGATATCGACGGCAGGCTCGGCGAGCTCGGCGGCGAGCACCAGCTGCACCGCGACGCCGGCCTGCATATCGACGGTGCCGCGCCCCCAGATGTGCGCGTCGCCCGTCTCGGGATCCGGTGCGTCGTGCACGGGAAGGTTCTCGTTGACCGGAACGGTGTCGAGATGCCCGGCGATGATCACGCGTCTGCCGCGCCCGAGCTCCGTGCGGGCGACGATCGTGTCCCCATCGCGCACGAGGCGCAGGTGCGGGAGCTTCACGAGCTCGGCCTCGATCGCATCGGCGATCGCCTTCTCGCCCCCCGATACGGAAGGGATGTTGCACAGCCGACGCGTCAACTCCACCGAGCCGACGGAAAGATCGAGTGCGTTGATCGCCGTTGATTCGTTCACACTATTACCCTAGACGCATGAGTGATATTCAGATCGCCTGGGGCGAGGGGCTCGCCACGATTTCTGCCGACGGATCGGTGCTCGACGCATGGTTCCCGAATCCGCTGCTCGGGCCGCGCCCGGCCGAGCGCGATCCGCTCATCGCCCCGACCCTGTTCGCGGAGCTCTCTGGACACGACGATCTTCGCGCGGTGACGACCGAATTCGTGAGTCTGCAGATCGATCTGGGCGATGCGCCCCGCGGTGTCGCCGACGCGTACCTGCGCCTGCATCTGCTCTCGCACTGCCTGGTGGAGCCGAACTCGATCAATCTCGAGAACATCTTCTCCGTGCTGCCGAATCTGGCCTGGACCTCGCGGGGGCCGATGCTCCCCGACGAGTATTCGCGCAGGCTGCCGCTGCTGCGCCGCTCCGGCATCACCGCGCTCGGGCTCGACAAGTTCCCGCGCCTCACCGATTACGTCGTGCCGAGGGGGGTGCGGATCGCTGACGCCTCCCGGGTGAGACTCGGTGCGCATCTCGCGCCTGGCACCACCGTGATGCACGAGGGATTCGTGAATTTCAACGCCGGCACCCTCGGCGCGTCGATG
>JBDIAD010000003.1:0-16263 GCA_039812205.1 Leucobacter sp. | reverse complement strand
CGATCACCTTCACCGAGCGCACCGCGGGGCGATCGAAGATGACGATCGGGATCGTCGCAGAGGCGCTGCGGCGCGTGCTCGCGTGGGGGTGGCAACTGCGTTTCGCCCCCGGGCGGCTTGCCGAGCCCGGGGGCGAAACGTCGCGTTCACGCACCGATTGACGCTCTGTCGGCACTGTTCAGGTGCACGACCGTCCGGCGCGGTTCAGGCGTTGATCTCGGCGAGCGAGATCGCGCCGTAGTTCCAGCCGTTACGACGGTAGACGACGCTGGGGCGGCCCGTCTCCTTCTCGATGAAGAGGAAGAAGTCGTGGCCGACGAGCTCCATCTGGTCGACGGCGTCTTCGGCGGTGAGCCGCTCGGCCGGGAACTCCTTCTGCCTGATGACCACGGGGCTGTACTGCTCCTCCGCCTCCTCGGCACCGGCCGTGGGGATGCTGCCGGTGGCGACCGCGGTGATGGTGTCCAGTGAGGCGGGGGTGATGCCCACCGAACTGAAGTCGTGCGCCGAGGCTTCGCCGAGCGACGTGCGGCCAGCACCGCGACGCCCGTGGCGGCGATCCTTCAACCGACGAACCCGCTCGAGAATGCGGCTGTACGCCAGATCGAATGCCGAGTACTTGTCGGCGCCTTCGCTTTCTGCGCGAATCACCGGCCCGGGGCCGATGATGGTGATCTCGACCCGATCACCGTTCTGCGGGCTTCGATCGCTGAGGCGGGAGACCTTCACCTCGAAGGATTGCGCCTTGGGAAGCAGGCCGGCGATTTTCTCAGTTTTCGAGTCCACATAGTTCTCGAAACGGTCCGTGACACCCACTCCGCGACCGCGAATGCTGACATCCATACTGACCTCCTCGGGTATAGGCGGGTGGGCCCATCTCGAGCGCACCATTACGCCTTGCTAGGAACCCTACTCGCATCCATTGCTCAGTCTCCACTCATGGATTGCTGTGTTCTTCGCGCCGCGCATCACGGCGCTGAACAAGGCACAACGACACCACGCCGAGCACGTGCGCACCGGCCGCGGCGAGCGCTTCCGACGCCGCCGAGACGGTGGCTCCGGTGGTCACGACATCGTCGACGAGCACCACCCGCGCGCCGAAGAGCGGAAGTCTCGCACGCCGAATCACCGACACCCGTGCGGCGTTCTCCTGACGTTCGCGCGCACTCAACCCCACCTGCGCGGTGCGACCGCGCACGGAGCGCAAGGCACCGGGGAGAGCGCGGAAACTCGCGTTCGCGATGGCGGCGTCGGCACGGACGTCGCGCAGGACCGCTCGGATCAAGAGCTCGACGTGCTGGTACCCGCGCTCGCGCACCCGCGATCTCCGAGACGGCGCCGCGACGAGGAGCACTCGGCCGCCGGGCGGCACCCCCGAGGTCACCCGCACCAGCGGTGCGCGCAGACGTTCGGCGAGCGGTCTTGCGAAACCCGTCATCCCCTGATGCTTCAGCGCGAGCAGCGGAGCCTTCACCGGGTTCTCGTACCCGTGCGCGGCGCAGACCCGCACCCCGGTCGGAGCGCGGGTATCGATCACCCGATCGCGCTGCGACCGCAGCGCGGCGCGGCACGATTCGCACAGGTCGCGATCCGCCGCATCGCAGACGACGCAGGACGTCGGCCAGACGAGCGCCGCGAGATCGAGCAGGAACTCACCGGCCGATGCGAGGAATCGGGCAGTCATACGCCCAGCGTCGCGCGAACGCGAACCCGCGGATGCCCGAATGCGCCGATCGGTGGATGACTCCGCCCAGCCCGGCCTGTGCGCGCCATTCGGGCTGCCCCGATCCGCGCGCTACCCGAACTTCGCGATCACGTCGACGTCGTCGGCCTGGAGCTGCCAGCCCGGAACCTGCGAGGCGTAGACGTGCCCGCCGGCGGAGAGCACGCGCACACTGGCGCGCGATCCGCCCCCTCCCAGCTTCTGGGCCTCCGTCACCGCTCCCTGATCGGTCGCGAAGACGCCCTGCGTCGCGAAGGTCACGCGACCCGAGGTCCCGTTGCGACTGAGCACCGCATAGCTCTGCTCGCCGATGCCGTCGAGATCGAGCGGAACGCCCGTCACCCACAGCTGCGGCGACGCGGACTCGACGATCGTCGTCGGATGGCCGTCGGCGCCGCGCACGATGCTCCCCACGACCAGAACGCTCCAGTCGCCGTCGGCGAAGAGAGCCGCGATCCGCATCCCGTTGTTGGAGACCCGCACCGCCACGGGTGTGCGCCCGCCCATCCATGGGATCGTGAGCAGCTCCTGCGACTGCCCGGGCTTGGTCACGAGGATCGATCCGGGAGCCGAGGTCGCGTACGACCAGACGTAGCCGTACAGATCGAGGGCGGGCTCCAGCAGGCCCGGCCGCACATCGAGCTGCACGACGTCGCTTTCGGAGACCCAGTGCACTCCGGAGCCGTTGCGCACGGCGGCGCTGCGCTGATCCTGCGACATCGTGACAGCGTTCGGCTCCAGCTGCATCACACGCTGATTGAGGGCGTCGAGCGGCTTCACGCCGTTGGTCTGCAGCACCCCCAGTACGCCATTGCTCACGACGACGGCGCTGCGCGGATCGATGGGGATCAGCGGTTCGACGGCGATGGTGCCGGTCTCGAGTTTCAAGCCGTCCGCCAGGATCTCGAAGCTGCGCACGCTCGACACCGACTGCAGGCTCGCCGCGATCTGACTCTTGATGAGCTCCATCGTCGCGCTGTCGACATCGAGGATCTCGGAGGAGAGATCAATATGGGCCACGCCGTTGCTCCCGACCGGCACCGAGTTGGTGGTGAGCACCGTGCCCGACGGAATCGCCGTACGCAGGCTCGCCGACATCTGCTCGGACGGCCCCGTGAGGAGTTCGTGGATGATCTGGGTCGTCTGCGTCGCGCGGTTCAAGAACCAGCGCGTCTCGGCGACGAGGCGGTTGTCGGGAGTGAGGAAGTACACCTGCCGGGCCGTCCACAGCTCGTCGAAGGTGTTGCGGTCGAGGATCACCCCGCTCGGGGCGGAGGTGATGCGCCACTCGCCGTTCACCTGCGCCAGCTCGAAGCGCAGCTCGACAGGCGCGCCGGGCTTCTGCGGCAGCATCGTGCCCCCCGCGTCGATGGTCGCGAGCCCGCTGAGCTTGAGCGTGCCGACCGTGCTGCCGTTCGCGCCCCCGTCGGAACTGTTCGTGTACACCTGCCCGCCCGAGTACGTGAACACCCCCTGAGACGGATCCCAGTCGTCGCTGTAGTTCGGCGCGAGGAACTGCCGTGCGACCGCGTAGTTGTCGACGGGAGACGATGCCGCATCCACGAATCCGAGCACGATCTCCTCGCGGCTCGCGCCCGGCAGCGGAGCCTTCGGATTGAACTGCAGCTGCTGCTCGCCCGGGTTCAGATCGCTCAATCCGTCCTGCACCGGGCCCGAGCCGGGAATCGCTTCGCACGCCGAAAGGCCGAGAGCCGAGACGGCCAGCAGCGCGAGCGCGCCGAGCCGTCTCGAGAGGGGCTGTCGTCTCATGGCCGCTCCTTCGGTTCTCTCACGCTTCGCCACGGCGGCCGGCGCAGCCAACCGCCCGTGACGCCCGGGTCGCCGTCCTCGCTCTGCGCGTCGTCGGGGATGAGCGCGATCGGCGACACGTACGAGCCGCCCTGCGGATCGCGCGGCAGCGTCACCCTGAACTGCGTGCCCTCCCCGAGCTTCGACCACACGTCGATGAGCCCGCCGTGCGCGGCGGCGTCCTCCTGCGCGATCGCGAGGCCGAGCCCCGTGCCGCCGAGCGTGCGCTTGCGCGACGGGTCGGCGCGCCAGAAACGGTCGAAGACATGCGCGACGCTCTCCGCGCTCATGCCGATCCCCCAGTCGCGCACGGTGATCGCGACCGCGCCGGCATTCGAATCGACCGTCACCACCACGGGGTGATTCTCGCCGTGCTCGATGGCGTTGCCGATGAGATTGGACACGATGCGGCGGATCCTCCGCGGGTCGACGTCGATCGGGCTGTATCCGCCGAAGGGCCGCACCTCGATGAGGCTCGGGGCGAGGGGCTGCAGCCCGGCCACCACGTCGGTGACGAGCGACACCATGTTCGTGGACTCGGTCTCGAGTCTCACGCTGCCCGCGTCGTAGCGCGAGATCTCGAGCAGATCGGCGAGCAGCGATTCGAAGCGGTCCACCTGATCGCCCAGCACCTCGACCGCTCGCTGCTGCCCGGGCTCGAGCTGGTCGGCCTGATTGCGCAGCACCTCCGCCGCGAGCCGGATCGTCGTGAGCGGGGTGCGCAGCTCGTGCGACACGTCGGAGACGAAGCGCTGCTGCATGACCGAGAGATCGTCGAGCTCGTCGATGCGCGCCTGCAGCGTGTCGGCCATGGCGTTGAAGTTCTTCGAGAGCACATCGAAGTGCTCGTCGTTCTGCAGCGGCATGCGCGCATCGTCCTCGCCGGCGGCGAGGAGGCGGCTCGCGTTGGCGGCCGCGCGGATGGGCCTGAAGACGACATTGGAGATCGTCCACACGAGTGCTCCGATGAGGAGCATGAGCAGGATCGCGGTGAGCCCCAGGGTGCGCGTGATGAACGAGAGCGTGCGCTGCGTGTCGCCCAGGTCGTAGGCGATGTAGACGTCGTACACGCCGACGCCCGCGGGCAGGGTGAGGCTCGATCCGACCAGGATGCCCGGCACCGTCTCGTTCCGCTCGTTCGTCATCGTGATCGCCTGCCAGTACTGCGGCGACTTCGCGGAGGCGACGGCGTCGGAGAGCTCCGGGGAGACCAGTCGCAGCAGCTGCGCATCGGTGAAGAAGTCGGTCGGCGCGTTCGCGACCCGCGCCTGGCCGGCCTGCCGGCGCACCATCATGTGCGGGCTCGACGAGGTCACCCGGAGCGAGTTCGAGATGTCCGACATGAGCGTCCGGAGGGATCCGCTGTCGCTCGAGTCGACCGCGGAGATCTGCACCTGCGCGGAGGCGGTGGCGCGGGCGGAGCTGTCGAGCACCTGATCGCGCCGAGAGGCGTACAGATCGTTGCCGACGCTCGTGAGGATGAAGGTGCCCGACACGAGGATCATGAGTCCCGTGATGAGACCCGTGAGCGCCATGGTGCGCAGCTTGAGAGAGCTCTTCCAGCGGCGGCGCAGCGGCCCCAGCACGGGATTCGAGAAGCGGATCCATCGCTGGCGCAGGCGCCGGAGCCACAGCCGCACGCGCCGCACGCGCTGGTGCAGCGGCGAACGCGGATCCGCCGGCTTCCGCCCGGATGCGCGCTGCACGGCCGTCGGCTCGGTCACAGCGCCGACCCCGCTATCCGTCGACGACGACCGGCGCACCCGCGCGATAGCCGACCCCGCGCACGGTGACGACGACGCTCGGCTGATCGGGGTCGCGCTCGATCTTCGCCCGCAGGCGCTGCACGTGCACGTTCACGAGGCGGGTGTCGGCCTTGTACTGGTAACCCCAGACCTTCTCGAGCAGCACCTCGCGGGTGAACACCTGCTGCGGCTTGCGGGCGAGGATCAGCAGCAGATCGAATTCGAGGGGGGTCAGCGGGATCAGCTCATCGCCGCGGCGGACCTCGTGCGCCGAGACGTCGATGTCGATGTCGGCGATCCGCAGCTCCTCGCTCGCGTCCTGCTGCGGTTCGCGCAGTCGCGCCCGGATGCGCGCGATGAGCTCGGCCGGGTTGAACGGCTTCATCACGTAGTCATCGGCGCCGGCCTCGAGTCCGCGCACCACGTCGACCGTGTCGGTGCGGGCGGTGAGCATGATGATCGGCGTGCCCGATTCCGCGCGGATGCGCGTGCACACCTCGATGCCGTCGATGCCGGGGAGCATCAGGTCGAGCAGCACGAGATCGGGGCGCATCTCCTTGAACATCTCGAGCGCGGCCGGCCCGTCGATCGCGTGCTCGGTGAGGAATCCTTCGCTCTGCAAGACCATGCCCAGCATTTCAGCAAGAGCTCTGTCGTCATCCACCACCAGAATTCGCGCGCTCATGCCTCCCATTATGTCCGCAACACGGCGCGGGTGCGCCACGACGCTCAATCGGCGCGTTGGCATAATGAACGAAGTTGGGAAATTCCCAGCAAAATCCAGAAAGTGAGCTGAAATGACTGGTCTGGCACGCAATGTGGTGGCCGAACTCGTCGCAACTCTGCTGTTCGTTTTCGCAATCGTTGCGGCTGTGAACGAGGGCGGTGCGCTGGCGCCGCTCGCCATCGGTTTCGCGCTGATGGTTCTCGTCTACGCCACCGGTCATCTCTCAGGTGGCCATCTGAACCCCGCGGTGTCTCTCGGCGCGTTCGTGCGCGGCGCGATGAGCGCCGGCGACATGATCGCGTACTGGGTCGCGCAGCTCGTGGGCGCCGCGCTCGGTGCGCTGCTCGCGTTCGCCGTGTGGCCCGCGCCGTCGGCGGGGGCTTCGCCCGACATCCTCCCGGCGTTCATCGTCGAAGCCGTCTTCACCTTCATCCTGGTCTACGTCGTGCTGAACTCGGCGACGTCGAAGGACACCGAGGGCAACTCCTTCTACGGCCTCGCGATCGGTTCGGTCGTCGTCGTCGGCGCGATCGCCGTCGGCCCGATCTCGGGCGGCGCGTTCAACCCGGCCGTGGCTCTCGGCCTCGCCGTGCACGGCGAGTTCGCATGGGCCGGCGTCTGGATGTGGTTCGTCGCGGCGCTCGTCGGCGGCCTGCTGGCCGGCATCGTGTTCCGCCTGCTGAACACGCACGATCTGCAGAAGGCGTAGTCGCACCCGCGTCACTCGCAGGGGCTCGCACCGCACGGTGCGGGCCCCTTTTTTCGGGGGCGGGTCGCGGCAGCCCCGGCAGCGGGGCGGCCTAGTAGTGCTCGAAGCGGCCGGGCAGCAGATCCCAGGGGTTCTCGCCGAGCAATTCGCACACCGCCAGGTACACGCAGCGCCCGACGAAGAGCGCCCGATGCTCCTCGTCGTCCACGTGCAGGCCCTTCGCGCGCTGAATGGGGATGCGGTAGAGCATGATCGTGCGGGATCTGCGATCCACGGAGTAGAGCATCGGCCTGTCGCTCTGCGGCGCCTTCCGGTCGTCCGACGGCGCCGAGGAGAACCCGATGCGCACGCCGCGCAGCTCATCGGGCAGGTCCGCGCGCAGCACCTGCACGGCGGCGCGGGCGGCCAGCTCGAAGCGGGTGAGGCGGCCGTCGGGGTTCGGCAGGAACGGCCCGGTCATCGACGAGCGCATCGGCCGGCGATCGTGGCGGCGCATGGCGCGGGGGGCGCCTCCCGCGCCGATCGCATCCTGATCCGCACTCCGTCCGCCGGCGATCGCTCGCGGCCCCGCGCTCACGCGCGCATCGGCAGCGGCGCGATTGCCGCGCTCACCCCGGTTCGACCGCCATGCCATGACCACAGTGTAGAGCGTGCTGTCGGGCGCGGCCCGTACGCTGGTCGCATGGCAGAGGTGGATCGCGATGCACGGCTGTGCGCCCGAGTCGGATGCGGCCGGGAGGCGGTGGCGACGCTCACCGCGGATTACGACGACCGGATGATGGCGGTGGGGCCGCTCAGCCCGGTCCGCACCCCGCCCGCCCTCGATCTGTGCGCGGCGCATCGCGACGCGCTGAGCCCGCCCGAGGGGTGGACGCTCATCGCCCACGCCGGCTAGACAGGGCAGCGCGAAGGGGTGCCGGGAGACGCGTTACCGCGGGAACACGGTGAGCGCCCCGGCCCGCTGCTGCGGCGCGAGCACGGGGTACCCGGCGAGGCCACCGGCGGTCACGCGCACGCCGGCCGCGATCGGCGTATCGCTCTCGATCATCGAGCTCGGCCGGGCCGCGACGGGCAGCGCGGCGCCGGCCGGCACGGTCACCTGCTGCGTCTTCGACGTGTCGGCGGCATCATCGATCGTCACCCGCGCATCGCTCTCGCCCGGATTCACGAGCACGAGCCGCCCGCCCGGCACGATCGCCGCCGCGAACTTCAGGTCGGCCTCGATCATCGGCGCCGGCGCGAACCACGCGTAGTCGTGGTTCACCCCGTCATCGCTGGACGCCTGCACGCCCGAGACGATCGGCGACGACGCCTCGATGATCATGCCGTCGGCCTCCTCCGGCCAGTGCTGGATCGGGAAGTCGGTCACCTTGCCGCCCTCGAAGGTCGCCTGTCCGAGGTCGGTGCTCGTGCCGTCCTTCGCGACCGCGCGGATCTTCGCGGTGCCGCTCTCGCCGCCGGGGGCGAGCAGGCGCACGACGACGGGGAAGGGATCGAGCTCGCCGGCGTCGCCCGGACCGCCGTGCTCGTGATCGCTGATGTTCGTGACACCGGGGATCACCTGCAGCATGCTCGGCGCGAGCTGCCGCGTCACGGTGTCGACGGCGAAGGGCGACAGCGAGATCACATGCCCGATGCCGACGGACGCGGTGACGGCCGCTCCGGTGCTGGTGACGTTCACGGCGAGGCGCTCGCGCCCCGGCGCGTAACCGTTGAGCGACACGGTGCGCTCGCTGCGCGCGGGCACGAGCACTCCGGTCTTGCCCTGCACGATCTCGCCGCTGTCGTCGAAGAGCCGGATCTGCACGGTCGCGGGCACATCGCTCGGATTGCCGAGGCTCAGCGTGGTCGAGGTTCCGAGGGCGGTGCTGCCTCCCACGATCCACTGATCGTGCGCGGCCTCGGCGCAGCTCGCCGCGGAGAGCCCGCGCAGCGTCTCCGTCGAGACGTTCTGCGCCTGCGCCGCGGCCGTGGGGTCACCCGCCCCGGCGCGCAGCACGACGGGCAGGCTCCCGCCCGGTTCGGTGCGCTGCAGTTCGAAGGTCGATCCGATCGCCCCGGCCGACACGACGGTAGCCGATCCGGTGGGGATCGCGACCTGCGCGCGAGAGGCGTCGGCGCCGAGCTCGGAGAACGAGCCGGGGCAGATCAGGCTCTGCTCGGCGCCGTTGAGAGTGTCGACGGCCACCGCGACGGGGGCCCGTTCGACCGACGGCAGCGGCCAGGAGTTCAGCAGCACGGCGACGGTCGCTCCCACGCCGATCACGAGTGCGCCGACGGTCGCTCGCACGCTGCCGCGCAGCACGGATGCGGAGCGCTCGCTCATCGTTCCTCGCCTCCTTCGGCAGGGGATGGATCATCGGTCGATGTGCCGCCCACCTCTTCGGCGGGCACGGCAGCGACGGTATCGCCCGTGTCCGAGGCAGCCTCGGCACGACCGGTGTCGGAGGCCTCGATGTCGCCGGCGGCGTCATCCACGGCAGCGGCGTCACCGGCGCCATCGGCTTCCGCGATCACCGCTCCGCGCGGCTCCCGCATCGCCGCGGCCGCGACCCCGGCCTTCGCGCGATAGCGGCGCTGCGGGCGCTCCACGACCTCCCCGGTCGGCAGCGCGAGCAGCAGGACGCCGAGGAGGACGACGAACTGGATCCACCACATGACGCGAGCGGTGATCGATACCTCGCCGACGCGGGCGACGGTCTCATTCGCCGACGCCGCGGCTTCTTCCGCGGCATTCAGCGCGGCCTGCTTCGGGTCGTTCACGCTCGGGGCGTCGTTCACGCGCCACAGCAGTCCGTGGCGGGTCTGCCCGGCGCTCGAGAGCGCCGTGTTCTGGTCGAAGGCCGACTGCATGGCCGATCCGCTCGCGGCAGCGGCGTTGAGCGCGCCGGAAGCATCGGGCGCCGCCCCGTTCGCCGACGCACCGGGCGTCTTCAGCAGCACGAAGCCGATATCCACCGCGGCGAGCTCGCGCGCGGTGATCTCGGCGTCACCCGTGCTCGTGAGGCTGCCGACGAGCTCGCCGAGCTGCACGTCGGCGGCTGTCTGCGGCCTGGCTCGCTCCTCGGTGCGGATCGCGTCGAGCCTGAGCCCAGGGCCCTCGATGACCTGCGCGCGAACGGCTCCGTCCCCGGGGGTGAGCACCAGGGTGCGCAACTCGGGGTTCTCCCGCCCGGCGGCCTGCACGATGGCGGGCAGCTGCGTGCCGCCGGCGACGAGATCGCTCTGCTGAGTGACGAGTCGGAAGCCGATGGGCGACACCGCCACCATGGCGAGCACGATCGCGAGCGATGCGACGGGCGCGGCCGCGCGGCGGAGCATGCTCGCGCCGATGGCCGCGAGGCCGAGCATGGAGATCCAGTACAGGGTGAGGCCCGATCCGCTCCAGAGCGCGGCCGCGGCATCGCCCTGGCTGATCAGGCGCAGCTGCGGTGCGGCCACGGCGGTGAGCAGTCCCACGCCGCCGAGCGCCGCCAGCAGCAGCGTGACGTGCACGCGCGCGGTGAGCAGGCCCAGCACTGCCAGCAGCGCGAGCGGCAGGAGGAGCACGCCGACGAGCAGCGTCGCCGAGGCGTCTCCGAGGCCGATGCGATCGAAGATCTCGCCCCATCCGTCGAGGCCGAACTCGGGGAAGCCGAGGAGCAGCTGGCGCGGGTTCGCCGCGGTGTAGGACGGCGTGACCCCGGGATCGAGCAGCAGGTTCAGCGGGCTTCCGCTCGCGATGGCGATGAGCTTCGGAGCGAACAGGATGAGCGGCGCGATGGCGATGCTGAGCACGCGCGTGATGCCGCGCACCGAGCTCGCGAGCCCCACGACCAGGAAGATCAGGGCGATGGGGGTGAGGATCGGCGCGCACGCCAGCGCTACCGCCGTGAGCAGCGATGCGGTGCCGCTCCAGCTCCACGATTCGCGACAGCGGTTCGCCGCGACCAGCAGCCATGGCAGGACGATCGCGAGGATCAGCGTGCTGATGCGCCCGGCCGCGAGCGAGCCGAGGAGCACTGGGCTGAGCGCCCAGCCGAGGCCGACGATCGCGCGGCCCGCACGAGAGGCGGTGAGCTGCGTCGCCCACACCCAGCCCCCGAGCGCGGCGAGCGGGATCGCGGCGATGAAGACGAGCACGATGGCGTGCGAGGGGTTCCAGAATGTGACGCTGCCGATGACCGCGAGCACCCAGGTGAACGGATCGGCCGGCACGCCTCCGCGCGTCTGCGTGTTCTGCCAGAGCTCCCCGAAGCCGCTGAGCGGGGCGAGCGATCCGCCGACGAGGCTCGTCTGCGAGAACGCCCACCAGCAGAGCACGGCGGTGATGACCAGGGAGGCGACGAGCACCCCGAGGCCGCCGCTCGAGATGAAGTGCAACTCGTGCTTCTCGCGGCCCTGCGAGGCGAGGATCGCCTCGCGGTCGATCATGCGCGCCGTGCGCTCGGCCTTGCGGTCGACGCGCAGCGGCTTCACGGCGGACCAGCCGGGGCCGTGGATGCGCCTGATCCGGCGACGCGACGCGAGGATCGCGCCGGGGTGGAAGAAGACCCGCATGCACGAGGCGAACTCCCCGAGCATGCGACCGGGCTGTTCGCGGATCAGCGCCCAGGCCATGCGGGCGATCGCGAGCAGCGGCAGCCCGAGCCACATGAGGAAGGAGAGCAGCCACGGCGCGTACGAGATGCGGCGGTGCAGGTGGGCGGTGCGCGCCTGTCGGTGGGCGGTGCGCAGCACCTTGCGGGAGCGGTCGATCCGCGGGCCCGCGATGCCGCGCTGCGCGAAGCGGATGCGCGAGCTGGGCGCGACGACGACGCGGTAGCCCGCGAGTCTCGCCCGCACGCTGAAATCGAGACCGTCGTCGTAGATGGGGAGCGCCGCGTCGAAGCCCTCCAGCTGCTCCCAGACGTCGCGGCGAACGAGCATGCCGACCGTGCCGACGCCGAGCACGTCCTGCAGATGGTCGTACTGCTGCTGGTCGAGCTCCTGGCGGCGCAGCAGCCAGCGCTCACCGCGCGTGGTGAGGCTCTGGCCGAGTTCGATGATGCGCTCCGGGTGATCCCAGTCGACGAGCTTCGCGCCGGCGACCGCGACCGACGGCGCGCGCTGCACGGTGCGCAGGATGCGGGCGAGCGCCTCGGGTTCGGGGGCCGAATCCTCGGCGAGCAGCCACAGCCACTCGTCGACGATCGCGCCCGTGTCGCCAGGCTGCGCCGTGGGGGCTTGAATCGCGGGCAGTGCGGCGACTGCCTGCTTCACCGAGGTACCGAAGGCGACGGGATTCTCGATGTTCACGACTCGCTCGGCGCCGCCGTCGGCGAGCTGCCGCGCGACGCGCTCGCCCCCGCCGTTCGAGACCGCGATGATGCGATCGGGCATGCGCGTCTGGCTGCGGAGTGCAGCGAGCGTCTGGCTCAGCCAGTCTCCGCCTTCTCGGGCGATCAGCACGGCGGTCACAAGGGTACGCATAACGTGGCAAGCCTAGAAGGCGAAAAGTGCGCGGGCGGCTCGCCTCGCCGCACTGGGATCACTTCACAGGATCGCCGCGATTCCGCACGGAGCGTCGCCGTGCGAGCTGCAGACCGCGTCGGCGGGAGGCGTCAGACCGCGTCGCGACGCAGCTTGCGGCGCTCGCGCTCGCTCAGCCCGCCCCAGATTCCGAAGCGCTCATCGTTCTCGAGCGCGTACTCGAGGCACTGGCTGCGCACTTCGCAACCGTCGCAGATCCGCTTCGCCTCGCGGGTCGATCCGCCCTTCTCGGGGAAGAACGCTTCGGGATCGGTCTGCGCGCACAGCGCATCCGCCTGCCAGGCGAGGGCCTCGTCCTCTTCATTGCGGCGAACACCAGGAACCCCGAGGTGCACCGGATCGACGAACCAGTTCGCGGGCACTTGGGGATTGAGAGGGTGTTGCGTCATGACGGCCGGCTCCTCTCGGTGACTGTTGCGCGGTTGCGTCAGAGACAATTACACCGTTGTAATTTCGTGATGTCAAGCCGGGAATAATAAACCCTCAAGTGCTACTTGAGCGTTTACGACACGCCAGCCCAATCGCGCCCCACCGTCGCCAGGAAGACCTCGCCCGTGCCGCTGAGCTCGATCGCTCCGCCGGCGGAGACGTACAGCGACTGGCCCCGGCGCACGCTCACGACCTCGCCGAGTTCGTCGTGGCGCTCGACGCGCACCCGCCCGGCGGTGACGATGAGCACGATCGGGTAGGGGGCATCGATGCGCACGCTCTCGGCGACGTCTTCGCCGGCGTTGATCCGCGATTCCTCAGCGAACTCTTCGTCGCCGGGCTCGCACAGCCGCGCGCGCAACAGTCGGAAGTCGCGGATCTCGGGATCCCATGAGACGAGCCCGCGCGCGCGCCGGGTCTCGGCGAGGCGCGGGGTGTCGAGCTCGGAGAGGTCGACGATGCGGTGCACCTCGGCGACATCCACGTGCTTGGAGGTGAGACCCGCGCGCAGCACGTTGTCGGAGGCCGCCATCACCTCGACGCCGATGCCGCTGAGATAGGCGTGCAGCTGCCGCGCGCCGAGGTAGATCGCCTCGCCCGGCCGCAGCCTCACGAGATGCAGCAGCAGCGACACGAAGACGCCCGGATCCCCGGGGTAGGCGTCGAGCAGGGAGCGCAGCGCCGCGAGGCGCACAGGGTGCACCACCGGATGCTCGGGCGCATCGGAATCGGTCGCGAGATCCGGGCTCGAGGCATCTGCGGGCTCGGAGAGCACCCGATCCACCACCTCGTCGATAGCCGCGAGCGCGTGATCCACCTGCGCTCCCCCGGCGAGCGCCCAGCTCATCAGTGCGGCGCGCCCCTCCTCGGCGGCGCAGCCGGCGAGCGAGAGCGCATGCTCGAGGGCGTCCCGGCCGGGACCGGGCCCGACCAGCGAGAGGAGCGCCCGCAGATCTTGCCGCACGCCGTCGAACGGGCGGAACCCGCACAGCGCCATGATCTCGCTCAGCGCGACGAGCAGCTCGGGCTTGTGGTTCGCATCGCCGTAGTTGCGATGCGGGGCGCTCGGCGGAATCCCGGCGGCCTCCTCGGCGGCGAAGCCGGCGATCGCCTGCTCGAGATCCGGATGCACCTGCAGCGAGAGCGGCGCGCCGATGCCCAGCACCTTCAGCAGGAACGGCAGCGCCCCGCCGTCGACGCCGTAGAGCTCCGGGTCGCTCTCGATGAGGTCGATCAGCGTGCGCTCGACCGGCGAGGCCTTGGCGACGCTCGCGGGGGCCTCGGGGTGGGCGCCGAGCCAGAGCTCGGCCTGCGGCTCGCCGTTCGGCGCGGTGCCGAGCAGTTCGGGCAGGGCATCACGGGATCCCCAGGCATACGCCTTCGGAGTGTTCGAGATGAAGATCAGCATGATGTGTCCAAGCGATACCATACCCACTATGGCCGACAGTAAGACCCGCTTGGGGGTGAGCGCGTACGCCATCGTGGTGTTCGCGTTCCTGATCGGCGCGAACGGCGTGCGCAATCTCGTGGGACTCCCCGCGTACTTCGTGCTCGCCGGGCTGCTCACCGTGGTCGGCATCGTGATGTTCATCCGCGTGAAGCCCGAGCGCTTCCGCTGGTATCGCCTGCCGACCCCGATCTATTGGTTCATGGTGCTCGCCGCCGTGTCGATCGCCTGGTCGTCATACCGCTTCGAGAGCTTCCTCGGCGTCTCCGGCCAGCTCGCGACCACCATCGCCGCGATCGTGCTCGCGCACATGCTCACCTGGCAGGAGTTCCTGCGCACGCTCGGCACCGCGCTGCGCTACGTGATCGGCGTCTCGATGCTCTTCGAGCTGTGGGTCGCGATCTTCGTGCAGCATCCGCTGATGCCGTGGTGGCTGTCGCAGCCCGAGGGCAAGGAGCTCAAGATCCTGTACTGGAGCCGCGATCTGCTCTTCTCGGGCGGTCCGATCCAGGGCATCGTGGCGAGCTCGGTCATCTTCGGGTTCATCGGGCTGCTGGCGCTCATCATCTGGGGCGTGCAGTTGCGGGCAGGTCTCGTGCGCAGCGTCTCGGGGTGGTTCTGGATCGCGATGGCGCTCGCGACGCTGCTGCTCACGCGCAGCGCGACGGTGTGGATCGCCTTCGCCGCGGTCGTCGTCGCCCTCGGCTTCGTCATGTGGGCGAGGCGCATCGCGCCCGAGCGGCGACGGCCGCTGTACTTCACGGGCACGCTCGTCATCCTCGCCTCGGCCTCCGTCGTGCTCTTCGCGCGCTCGTGGGCGTTCGGGCTGCTGGGCAAGAGCTCGGACCTCACCGGGCGCCTGGAGATCTGGGAGAAGGTGTGGAACCACACCACCGAGCACTTCTGGTTCGGCTGGGGATGGGTGAGCTACTGGCCGACCTGGGTCGAACCCTTCGCGAGCCTCGACACGAAGGCCGGCATGCCCGTGCCGAGCGCTCACAACGCGTGGCTCGACGTGTGGTTCCAGCTCGGACTCGTCGGAGTGCTCGCCTTCGCGGCGCTCGTGGTGCTCACGCTCTGGCGCACGTGGTTCCGAGCGGTGGATCAGCCGCGCCGCGGGCCGGGCGCCCCGCTGCCCTACGCGACCTCGGCGATCTGGCCGTGGCTCGTGCTCGTGGCGCTCTGCGTGCAGTCGCTCACCGAGAGCCGCCTGCTGATCGAGAGCGGCTGGGTGCTGCTCGTCATGCTCGCGGTGAAGACCCGCGTCGACTACGAGCTGCCGACGCTCGACACCGAGCCGGTGAAGGTGCCCTGGCGACGCGTGCCCATCGCGCGGGGCGCGAACGGCGAGACGCACAGACTGGGCGGGTTCACCGGATGATCGTCACGGCCGAGCACCTGCAGCGCCTGCGCGGCTTCGCACGGATCGAGCGCAGCGCGATTCTCGAGCACGAGGGCCGCATGGGGGCGGATCCGCTCGCCACCCTCGCGGATCTCCCGAGCGTCGATGAGTTCGTCGTGCACGAGCTGCGCAACGAGCTGCTCGAGGAGCGCGGCCGGCTCGCGGAGTTCGCGATGGCGCGGCTGGCGGGCGGCGGCACCGGCGATGACGCGGCCGTGCACCGCCGGAACGCCGACCGCGTCGAGTTCGAGCTGCTGCGCGAGATCGCCGACAGCTGCCCCGAGCTCACCGTCGCGGTCTGGCAGGTCGCGGGGCGGCTGCAGCCCCAGGTGCCGTAGCCTCGGTCACCGACCGCGAGCCGAGTCACTCGCAGGCGATACCATCACGGTCGCGATCGAGATGAGTTCCGTAGCCGGGCTGCCCCGCGTAGAGCGGCGCGGCTCCAGCCGCACGCGCCGCGGCGCAGTTCTTGTAATACACGTTCGCCCCCGGGCTGCTCACAAGCGGCACCGGGGCCTGCGCTGCGGCTTCCGCCGCGGCTGCCTCTGCCGACTGTGCAGCGGCAGCTGCGGCCGCCTCAGCCGCAGCTGCTTCCTCCGCTTTGACGTATTCGGCGAGCTTGCCTTCCGCTTGTTCTGCGCGCGCCCGGGTATCGGCCAATTGTCCGTTCAGACGTACGCGATCATCCTCACGATCACGCTTCTCCTTCTCAAGATCCGCCCGTACCTCGGAGAGCTCTTCTTGCAACCCTTCCACGGTCG
>JBDIAD010000002.1:0-19257 GCA_039812205.1 Leucobacter sp. | reverse complement strand
CAGCCGCATGGCGGCTTCGGCGGCACCGCGAGCGATATTCAGACCCAGGCGGCGCTCATCACCTCGATGAAGAACCGCCTCGCCGAGATCACCGCGGCGCAGACCGGCAAGACCGTCGAGCAGATCAACGCCGACGGCGACCGCGACCGCTGGTTCACGGCGGACGAGGCGCTCGAATACGGGTTCGTCGACTTCATCCGCGATTCGGCGAGCGATGTCGTCGGCGGCGGCGGAACCAGCAAGTAGGGAAAAGGATCAGACTCGATGACTACCTCTCACATGCCTCAGGCCGGTGGATCCGGTCTCCTCGTGCCGTCGTCGCGCTACGTGCTGCCGACCTTCGAAGAGCGGACCTCCTACGGCTACAAGCGGCAGGATCCTTACGCGAAGCTCTTCGAGGATCGCATCGTCTTCCTCGGCGTGCAGGTCGATGACGCGTCGGCCGATGACGTGATGGCCCAGCTCCTGGTTCTGGAGAGCCAGGATCCCGAGCGCGACATCATCATGTACATCAACTCGCCGGGCGGATCGTTCACCGCGATGACCGCCATCTACGACACGATGCAGTACATCAAGCCCGATATCCAGACGGTCTGCCTCGGCCAGGCGGCGTCGGCCGCGGCCATCCTGCTCGCCGGCGGCACGCCCGGCAAGCGTCTCGCCCTTCCGAATGCGCGCGTGCTGATCCACCAGCCCTCGACGGGGCAGTCCGGTCACGGTCAGGCCTCGGACATCGAGATCCAGGCGGCCGAGATCCTGCGCATGCGCGAATGGCTCGAGGAGACGCTCTCGAAGCATTCGAAGCGCACCCCCGAAGAGGTGCATCACGACATCGATCGCGACAAGATCCTGAGCGCCGAGGAGGCTCTCGAGTACGGTCTCATCGATCAGGTGCTCACGAGCCGAAAGAACCCGGCGCCGGCTCTCGAGTCGTAGACGGCGGAGGGGGCGGCGCGCCCCCTCCGTGAATGTCGGGGGTGGAAGCTAGGCTCATGAGTACGCTACAACCAGCAGCGTGCTACGGCGCGAAAGGGGATTCGCATGGCAAAGATCGGTGAGAGCAGCGATCTGCTGAAGTGCTCCTTCTGCGGGAAATCGCAGAAGCAGGTGCAGCAGCTGATCGCCGGCCCGCAGATCTACATCTGCGACGAGTGCGTCGGCCTGTGCAACGAGATCATCGAAGAGCGTCTCGCCGAAAGCGCGGTCGAAGAGAGCGATGAGTTCACGCTGCACACCCCTCGCGAGATCGCGGCCTTCCTCGACGAGTACGTGATCGGCCAATCGGAGGCGAAGCAGTCGCTCGCGGTCGCGGTGTATAACCACTACAAGCGGGTTCGCGCGGGCATGAAGCTGAAGAGCGCCGATGCCGCCGGTGAGCAGGTGGAGATCGCCAAGTCGAACATCCTGCTGATCGGCCCGACCGGCTGCGGCAAGACCTATCTCGCGCAGTCGCTCGCGCGCCAGCTCAACGTCCCCTTCGCGGTGGCTGACGCCACGGCGCTCACCGAGGCGGGCTACGTCGGTGAAGACGTCGAGAACATCCTGCTGAAGCTCCTGCAGGCGGCCGACTTCGACGTGGCACGCGCCGAGACGGGCATCATCTACATCGATGAGATCGACAAGATCTCGCGCAAGGCCGAGAATCCGTCGATCACCCGGGATGTGTCGGGCGAGGGCGTGCAGCAGGCACTGCTCAAGATTCTGGAGGGCACCGTCGCGTCGATTCCGCCGCAGGGCGGCCGGAAGCATCCCAATCAGGAGTTCATCCAGCTCGATACGACGAACGTGCTGTTCATCGTGGCGGGCGCCTTCTCGGGGCTCGAGAACATCATCGCGCAGCGGGTCGGCAAGGGCGGCATCGGCTTCGGCGCACCGCTCGCCGACAAGCGCGACGATGCCGAGCTCTTCCTGCAGGCGCAGCCCGAAGACCTGCACAAGTTCGGTCTGATCCCCGAGTTCATCGGCCGGCTTCCGGTTGTCGCGACCGTGAGCCCGCTCGACGTGAACGCGCTCGTGCGCATCCTGGTCGAGCCGCGCAACGCGCTCGTGAAGCAGTATCAGCGCATGTTCGAGCTCGACAATGTGAGTCTGGAGTTCGAGGACGCCGCGCTCGAAGCGATCGCGGAGCTCGCGGTGGAGCGGAAGACGGGGGCGCGAGGCCTGCGCGCCATTCTCGAAGACGTGCTCGGGCCGGTCATGTTCGACGTGCCGTCGAGCGACGACATCACCAAGGTGATCATCACTCGCGAGGCGGTCGTCGGCGAGGCCCAGCCCCGCGTGCTGCGCGCGACCGGCGGCGCGAGCTCGGAGCGCAGCGCGTAGCTCTCGGATGAGCGGTTACGGTGTGCGGGTGAGGTCGTAGCTCAGCTGCACGCTGCCGTCGGCCTGGGGGAGCGTGACAGCTGTTACGCGCAGTGTCGGACGAGAGAGCTGCGCCGCTCGGCCGCCTTCCGGAGTGGACGATTCGTCGGCGACCGAGAAGCCCCCGCCCTGGATCACCTGATCCCAGAGGGAATCGACGCTTTCGGCATTCGGGGCGAGCAGGATCACGAACCAGACGCCGGGCGCACGCTCGCCGGCATTGAAGATCTCGGCGCCGGCCGGCAGCGGGAAGGTGTCGCTCGGGAACGAGTCGGGCAGCTGCGTCGTGCGCTTGTTCACATCGACGTCGTCATTCGGCTGCGCCCAGCTGCTCTCCGAGTCCGAGCCCTTCGATCCCTTGCCGCCCTTACCCGCGATGTCATCGGGAGAGCCTCCGCCGGGGGCGGACTGCGAGGCAGACGATGAGGCGTCCGATCCGCCGCCCTCACCCGGCTCGGGCGCGCATGCGCTGAGGCCGATGATGAGCGCCGCGGCTCCGAAGAGCGTCACGGAGGTTCTCAGCTCGCTCTTCATCTCATTTCAGCCAATCGTCGTCATCGATGTCGCCGTCCGGCTCGTCCGTCGCCCGATCCTGGCGCAGCGTACTCACGAGCACCTCGCCCCGATGCGTCTCGCGCACCAGCACGAGATCGTCGAGTGCGCACTGCGCGAGCCCCTCGAGCCAGGTGAGCGTCCATGCCCGGCCTTCGGGGTGGGCCGCCTCCTGCAACGCGATCGGGGAGTGCAGCGACGCGGGCACGCTGGCATGCGGAGGATCGCCCGCGCGCCATCTGGTTCCCAATTGCATTATCGCCGCCTCCCTTCCGAGTGCCGCATCCGACCCGCCCGCGGCTCGTCGCCGGGGTGGTCTCCTGTCTTGGACTCTACGCCGTGCCGGTGGTTTCGAGCCGGATTTCGGCGATCGTCACCGATTCGACATCGGCCGCCTCGATCCGAAGCTCGTCGATGCGTCCGACCCCAATGAGGTCGTCGGCCGCCAGCTTCAGGCGCTCCGCATCGGAAGCGGCGGCGTGCAGAACGGCGAGCTCGACTCGCGTCTTCGGTGAGGCCTTCGCCGCGGTCTTCGCGCCGCGCACCCCGATGAGTGCCTCGCCCACGAGATCGAGAAGCGCCTCGTCGGCATCCGGTCCGGCGAGCTCGCGAAGCTCGCTCGCCACCGGCCAGCTCGCCCGGTGCACCGACCCCTCGCCCATCCACGACCAGGTCTCCTCGGTCGCGAATGGGATGAACGGCGCGAGCAGGCGGGTGAACACCGACAGCGCCGCGCGCAGCGCGGTCACGGCAGAGGCCTGAGACTGCCCGCTGCCGCCGTGCGCGCGCTCCTTCACGAGTTCGAGATAGTCGTCGCAGAAGGTCCAGAAATAGGCCTCGGCGACCTCGAGTGCGCGAGCGTGATTGTACGACTCGAACGCGGCGGTCGCCTCATCGACGACCCGGGCGAGGCCCGCGAGCATCGAGCGGTCGATCGGCTCGGTCACAGTACCCGCCCCCGAGGCGTCGAAGCTCAGCGCGAACTTCGCCGCGTTCAGCAGTTTGATCGCGAGACGCCGGCCGATCTTGATCTGCGTCGGATTCTGCGGATCGAATGAGGCGTCGGTGCCGAGGCGGGAGGAGGCCGCCCAGTAGCGCACCGCATCGGAGCCGTGCTGCGCGAGCATGCCCGCCGGGGTCACGACGTTGCCCTTCGATTTCGACATCTTCTTCCGGTCGGGGTCGAGGATCCACCCCGAAATCCCCGCGTGCTTCCACGGCAGTCGCCCCTCTTCGAGCTCCGAGCGCAGCAGCGTCGAGAAGAGCCACGTGCGAATGATGTCCTGGCCCTGCGGCCTGAGATCGTAGGGGTAGACCGTTTCGAAGAGCTCCGGGTCGCGTTCCCATCCGCCGGCGAGCTGCGGGGTGAGCGACGAGGTCGCCCAGGTGTCCATGACATCGACCTCGCCCTGGAATCCCCCCGGAACTCCGCGCTGGGACTCGTCGTACCCCTCGGGCGTGTCGCTCGACGGATCGACGGGCAGTTGGCTCTCGCTCGGCAGAATGGGCTCGTCGAAGACCGGGTTGCCGTCGGCATCGAGCGGATACCACACGGGCAGCGGCACGCCGAAGAAGCGCTGGCGCGAGATGAGCCAGTCGCCCGAGAGGCCCTCGACCCAGTTCTCGTAGCGCACGCGCATGAAGTCCGGGTGCCAGGTGAGCTCCCGTCCGTGTGCGAGCATGCGCTCCCGCAGCGACTCGTCGTAGGCGCTGTTCTTGATGTACCACTGACGGGTCGAGACGATCTCGAGCGGGCGGTCGCCCTTCTCGAAGAACTTCACCGGGTGGGTGATCTTGCGGATCTCCCCGCTCAGCTCCCCTGAGCCCTGCAGCAGCTCGACGATCGTCTGCTTGGCGCTGAAGACGGTCTTGCCGGCCAGTTGGGCGTAGGCGGCGAGACCGGCCTCCGAAGTGATCGCCTCGGGCGCCTCGGTCACGAGTCGGCCGTCGAAGCCGACCACGCTGCGGCTCGGCAGCTGCAGCTCGCGCCACCAGACCACGTCGGTGACATCGCCGAAGGTGCAGATCATGGCGATGCCGGTGCCCTTGTCGGGCTGAGCCAGGTGGTGCGCGACAACGGGCACCTCGACATCGAAGAGCGGCGTGCGCACCGTCGAGCCGAAGAGCGACTGGTAGCGCTCGTCATCGGGGTGCGCGACGAGGGCGACGCACGCCGGCAGCAGCTCCGGCCGAGTGGTGTCGATGAGGATGTCGGTGCCGTCAGGCGCGTGGAAGTGCAGCGTGTGGTACGCGCCGGGCTGGTCGCGATCCTCGAGCTCGGCCTGCGCGACCGCGGTGCGGAAGGTGACGTCCCACAGCGTGGGGGCCTGGGCCTGGTACGCCTCGCCGCGCTGCACGTTGCGGATGAACGCCAGCTGCGAGGCCCGCAGCGAGTCGTCGGCGATGGTGCGGTAGCTCTGCCGCCAGTCGACGGAGAGGCCGAGGGTGCGCCACAGATCCTCGAACTGCTTCTCGTCCTCGACCGTCAGCCGCTCGCACAGCTCGATGAAGTTCCGGCGAGAGATCGGCTGCTGATCGGCGGCCTTGATGCTTTTGCCGTCGCCGCCCTCGTGCGGGGGCACGAAGCCTTCCAGGTAGGGCAGGGAGGGATCGCAGCGCACGCCGTAGTAGTTCTGCACGCGGCGCTCCGTCGGGAGGCCGTTGTCGTCCCATCCCATCGGGTAGAAGACGCGCTTGCCGCGCATGCGCTGATAGCGCGCGATGGTGTCGGTGTGGGTGTAGCTGAACACGTGACCGACGTGCAGCGAACCGGAGGCCGTGGGCGGGGGAGTGTCGATGCTGTACACATCTGCGCGATTCGCCCCGTCGCGATCGAAGGCGTAGGTGCCCTGCGACTCCCAGACGGCTCCCCACTTCTCTTCCAGGCCTTCGAGTTGGGGCTTGTCGGGGATCGCGCTCATCGTGGCTCCGTCTTCGCTATGGGCGGCACCGCGTGATCGCGTCGCAGGTGAGGCGGCGCTGGTGCCTGAAAGGTGACCCTCCCAGTCTAGCGGCGAGGGCGGGGGATTCCTGCGTGCGCGAACGCGCACGCGATCCGCACCCTACTTATATGCGGAGGTGCGGATCGCGTGCGACGTGCCTGCCGACTACTCCGTGATGAGCGTCGGGAAGGCGTCGGGGTTCTCCGAGATCCAGGTCTTCACCGCGCCGGCGGAATCGCCGTCGTATTCGTCACCGGTGACGAGCCCCTCGAGATTGCCGTAGGCCTCGTCGTCGAGCTTGAGCTCCTTGATGAGATCCGCGATATCCGAGTGCTCCTCCGAGAAGCCCTTGTGCGCGAGCACGTGCAGCGCCTCGGGCTTGCCCATGGCGCCCAGCGGATCCTTCAGATCCTTCACGTCGTACTCGTTGTACGCCCAGAACGGGCGCCACAGCGTGACCACGACGTCTTCCTTCTTATCGATCGCGTCGCCGAGCACGGTGAGCATCGCGGCGGTCGAGGAGGTCTCGAGGGTGTACGTGCCCTCGAGGTCGTACTCGGGGATCATCGAGGTCTCGGTGACCTCGGTGAGGCCGGCACCCGGCTCGATGCCGATGATCTTGCCGTCGAACCGGTCGGCGTTCGCCTTGAGCTGGTCGAGCGAATCGATGTCGGTGTAGCTGGGCACCGCGATGGTGAGCACGGCGCCCTCGTAGTAGGCGCTGAGCGACTCGATGTCGTCGCCGTACTCCTTCATGTACTCCGCCTGGGTCACCTCGGGCCACGCCGACGCGTAGATGTCGACATCGCCCTGTGCGAGCGCGGCGTACAGCGGGCCGTTAACGGTGAGATCCTCGATCTTCACCTTGTAGCCGAGCGCCTCGATCTGATTCTGCAGCAGCGCGGCCATGCTCTCGCCGTCGGTCCAGTTGGTGACGTAGCCGATCTTGATGGTGCCCTTGTCGCCTCCATCTCCGTCGCCGCCATTGCCGCCGTCGCCATTCGTGCAGCCGACGAGCGCGAGACTCGCGGCGGCCCCCAGGGCGAGCAGGCCGGTCAGGCCGAACTTCTTCTTTCGCATCTTTCTTCCTTTCGGTGGGTCGGATGGTCGGTGATGAGGCGCGGTCGGCCTCATGCGGCAGCGGCCGCCTCGGCGGTCGCGCCGGCCGCGGATTTCGAGAGGCGGCGCTTCTTCAGCACGCCCAGCAGCGAGTGCGGGAACTGCGCGGGGTTGCCCAGCGCGGCGGTCACGCGATCGAGGATGATCGCGATGATCACGATGCTCAGACCGGATTCGACTCCGGGCGGCAGCTTCGCGCTGGAGACGGCCCCCACCACGTCCTTGCCGAGGCCCGGGGCGCCGACGAAGCCGGCGAGCACCGCCATCGACAGGGCCAGCATGATGACCTGGTTGATGCCAGCCATGATCGTGGGAGTCGCCAGAGGCAGCTGGATACCGCGGAGGATCTGCCCGGGCTTCGCGCCGAAGGCCTGACCGGCCTCGACGGTCTCGGGATCCACCCCGCGGATTCCGAGCTCGGTGAACCGCACCCCGGGAGGCAGCGAGAAGATCACCGTCGCGAAGATGCCCGGCACGTAGCCGATGCTGAAGAGCAGCACCGCGGGAACCAGCCACACGAAGGCCGGCATCGTCTGCATGAAGTCGAGCACGGGTCGCAGGAACGCGCTGAATCTATTGCTCTTCGCCGCGAGGATGCCGAGGGGCACCGCGATGATCACCGAGATCACGGTTGCGGCCAGCACGAGCCCGAGCGTCTGGATCGCGTGCTCCCAGTAGCCCATCGAGACGATGAGCAGGAGGGAGAGGATCACGCCGATGCCCAGTTGCCAAGAGCGCACGAGCCAGGCGATCACCGCGATCAGGAGGATGAACAGCGGATAGGGCACCGAGAGCATGAGGTCGACGAAACCTTCGACGAGGAACTTGAGCACGACCTTGAACGCGTCGAGCAGCCAGTCGAAGGTGAAGCGGAACCAGTCGAAGACGACCTGCGCCCAGTCGCCCAGGGGAATCTTGGGGAGTTCGAATGTCATCGTGCGCCGCCTTCCGTTCGGCCATCCGCCCGCGACTGAGGCCCCGGCTCCGCGAGCGTGAGCGCCTCGGTGATCGCGGCCTCGGTGATGTCGAGTGAGGGTTCGATCACGGGGATCTCCGTCGTCGTGGCGGGAAGGTCGGTGAGCGCGGCGAGCAGTGTGACGCGCGGCACGACGCCGACGAGGCGGTCACCGTCGTCGACGACCGCGACCGGGAGCGGGCTCTCGACCGCGAGCTCGAAGAGATCCGAGATCAGCTGATCGGGCTTCACGATCGAGGGCGTCGGGCGCAGGCGCGTCGAGAGATCGCTGTCTCCCTCGCGCACCTGGCGCAGCACATCCCGATCGCGGACGACGCCGAGCAGACGGCGATCGCCGCTCGTGACGAAGCACGCCGAGGTCTGCAGATCGCGCATGACGCGCAGCGCGGCGCGCGCGCCGGCCGAGGCCGCGACCACCGCGCGGGGCGGTTCCATGACGTCCAGGGCGGTGAGCACGCGGGCGCGATCCACATCCTGCACGAACTGGGCCACGTAATCGTTCGCGGGATCCGTGAGAATCTCGTTGGGCGTGCCGATCTGGACGATGCGGCCGTCGCGCATCACCGCGATGCGGTCGCCCAGGAACATGGCCTCGTTGAGGTCGTGCGTGATGAAGACGATGGTCTTGCCGAGCTCCTGCTGCAGCTCGACGAGCTGCTCCTGCATCTCGCGGCGGATCAGCGGATCGAGCGCCGAGAACGCCTCGTCCATGAGGAGGATGTCGGTGTCCGCGGCCAGGGCGCGGGCGATGCCGACGCGCTGCTGCATGCCTCCGGAGAGTTCGCCGGGCATGCTGTTCGCCCAGGCATCCAGTCCGACGCGCTTCAGCCAGCCGAGCGCGCGCTCCTGCCTCTCGGAGGTCGAGAGGCCCTGGAGCTCGAGCCCGTAGGCGACGTTGTCGAGCACGGTGCGATGGGGGAGCAGGGCGAAGTGCTGGAACACCATCGACATGCGGTCGCGGCGGATCTCGCGAAGCTGCGCCGCGGTCTGCCCGACGATCTCGCTGCCGTGCACCTTGATCGAACCGGCGGTCGTCGGATTCAACCCGTTGAGCATGCGGATGAGGGTCGATTTGCCCGACCCCGAGAGTCCCATGACCACGAAGATCTCGCCCGGATGCACATCGAAGCTCGCGTCGATCACGGCGGCGGTGCCGAGCGCCCTCAAGTCGTCCCGGGAAGCTCCCGCCTCCAAGCGCTCGACCGCCTCGGCGCCGCGGCGCCCGAACACCTTGTAGGCGCCGGTCACCTCGATCGCCGGGGCAGCCCTCTCTCCTGGATTCACTGCTTCTCCTCGTCCGTGATGTGGAGCGGGCACGCCGAAATCACCCGCCGGTACGCCGAATAGGGATGCCCGGTCGGGTGGCCTCTCGAAAGGCCCGATCATGTGTTGCGGGGATCAAATGAAATTCAAATTTGAACTCAACGCTGCCTTCGACGCTAGCAAGGCGCTTTGACGAGGTGCAAGCCGAACGGGGCGGAACCGGGGCGGTTCTCGGAGGCCGATTTCGTGCTGAGCTGGAGTTTTCATAATTGAGGATCGTTACCTGGTCGTTACATAACTCGTCGAAAAGTGAAAGATTCCGGTCGCCGAACCGGAAAAAGATGAGGGGCCCGCGACCTCCCGGTGAGTTAAGATGGCTTGAACGACTGTGATCCGGCCATCACCGGGGAGTCTCTGGAAGAACGTCGCGCGAAACCGTGCGGTCAGTAGAACCAGACGTCGACGGCACGTCATCGCCGAATGAAGTGGCCAGTCATGGCAAGCGGGGTGGTACCGCGGTAGGCACGGAACGAGTGCCCGTCGTCCCGGCGCGACACACCCGACGCCCGAAAGAACGCCATGACGTATCCGAAGCCTTCCAGCCAGCAGGAGCCCGCAGACGCCGCCGTGCCCGGCGCCGCATTCGGGGTGACCCCCTCGCCGTCGTTCCCCGATATCGAGGCGCAGGTGCTCGCGTACTGGCAGGCGGACGACACCTTCCGCGAGTCGATCCGCCGTCGCGACGAGGCGCCCGAATGGGTGTTCAACGACGGCCCGCCCTTCGCCAACGGACTCCCGCATTACGGCCATCTGCTCACCGGCTACGCCAAGGACGTCTTCCCGCGATTCCAGACGATGCGCGGGAAGAAGGTCGAACGCCGCTTCGGATGGGACACGCACGGCCTCCCCGCCGAGCTCGAGGCGATGAAGCAGCTCGGGATCACCGAGAAGAGCGAGATCGAGTCGATGGGCGTTGCGGCCTTCAACGCCAAAGCGCGTGAATCCGTGCTCTTCTACACCCGGGAGTGGGAGGAGTACGTCACTCGCCAGGCGCGCTGGGTCGACTTCGAGAACGACTACAAGACGCTCGATCTCGAGTTCATGGAGAGCGTGCTCTGGGCCTTCAAGCAGCTGTACGACAAGGGGCTCGCGTACGAGGGGCATCGGGTGCTGCCGTACTGCTGGCGCGACGAGACGCCGCTCTCGAACCACGAGCTGCGCATGGACGACGACGTCTACCAGATGCGTCAGGACCCTTCCGTCACGGTCGCGTTCCCGCTGAGCGGGCGGCGTGCGGAGGAGCTGGGCCTCGCCGGCGCTCGGGCTCTCGCCTGGACTACGACGCCGTGGACGCTGCCGACGAACCTCGCGCTGGCCGTGGGGCCCGAGATCGCGTATGCGCTGGTTCCGGCGGGCCCGCTGGGCGCGGCCGACGGCGGCACGACCGAGGAGGGTGCCCGCTATCTGCTCGCCCTGGAGCTCGTGACGGCCCACGCCAAGGATCTCGGCTACGAGTCGGCGGATGCGGCGCTCGCCGCGGTCGGGCGGACCGTTCCGGGCGCGAGGCTCGAGGGGGTCGGTTACGAACGGCTCTTCGACTACTACTCCGACGCGGAGACGTGGGGCACCGAGAACGCGTGGAGGATTCTCTGCGACGACTACGTGACCACGAGCGACGGCACCGGCATCGTGCACCAGGCGCCGGCGTACGGCGAAGACGATATGCGCGTCACCGGTGCGGCAGGCATACCGGTGATCATGAGTCTCGACGACGGCGGGCGATTCCTCTCCAATGTGGGCGATGTCGCGGGGCTGCTCTGGTTCGAAGCGAACCGGCCGCTGATCCGCCTGCTGCGCGAGCGCGGCCGCCTGCTGCGCGAGCAGAGCTACGAGCACAGCTACCCGCACTGCTGGCGCTGCCGCAACCCGCTGATCTACAAGGCGGTGTCGAGCTGGTTCGTGCGCGTCACCGAGATCAAGGAGCGCATGCTCGAGACCAATGAGCAGATCACCTGGGTGCCCGAGAACGTGAAGCACGGGCAGTTCGGCAAGTGGCTCGAGGGCGCGCGCGACTGGTCGATCAGCCGCAACCGCTATTGGGGCAGCCCGATCCCGGTGTGGAAGAGCGACAACCCCGATTACCCGCGCGTCGACGTGTACGGCTCGCTCGAGCAGCTCGAGGCGGACTTCGGCGAACTGCCGCGGAACGAGGCGGGGGAGGTGGATCTCCACCGCCCCTACATCGACTCGCTCACGCGCCCGAACCCGAACGATCCGACCGGGGCGTCGACGATGCGCCGGATCGAGGACGTCTTCGACGTCTGGTTCGATTCGGGATCGATGCCCTTCGCGCAGGTGCACTACCCCTTCGAGAACCAGGAGTGGTTCGACACCCATCAGCCTGCCGACTTCATCGTCGAGTACATCGGTCAGACACGCGGCTGGTTCTACCTCATGCACGTGCTCAGCACCGCGCTCTTCGACCGCCCCGCCTTCACGAACGTCATCAGCCACGGCATCGTGCTCGGCAGCGACGGCAACAAGATGTCGAAGAGCCTGCGCAACTATCCCGATGTCAACGAGGTCTTCGACCGCGACGGCTCCGACGCGATGCGCTGGTTCCTCATGGCCTCCCCGGTGGTGCGCGGCGGCAACCTCATCGTCACCGAGGAGGGGATCCGCGAGGGAGCCCGGCAGTTCCTGCTGCCGCTGTGGAGCACCTGGTACTTCTTCTCGCTCTACGCGAACGCCGATCGCACCGAGGGGCGATGGAGCACCGACAGCGCGGATCCGCTCGATCGCTACATCCTGGCGAAGACCGGCGCACTGATCCGGGACGTCGAGTCCCACCTCGAGGCGCTGAACACCACGAGCGCCGCCGAGTCCCTGCGCGAATTCGCCGAGGTGCTCACGAACTGGTACGTGCGCCGCTCGCGCGACCGCTTCTGGCAAGGGGTGCACGGCGAGAACGGTCGTGCCGAGAACCAGCAGGCCTTCGACACGCTCTACACGGTGCTCGAGACCGTCACGCGGGTCGCCGCCCCTCTCGCGCCGCTGATCGGCGAGGAGATCTGGCGGGGGCTCACCGGCGGTCGGTCGGTGCATCTCGAGGATTGGCCGGATGCCGACGGCTTCCCGCGCGAGGAGGCCCTGGTCGGCGCCATGGACGAGCTGCGCCGCATCACCTCCCAGGCCCTCGCGCTGCGCAAGGCCGAGCGCCTGCGCGTGCGCCTGCCGCTGCTGGAGCTCAAGGTCGTCACGGCGCACAGCGCCGCGCTGGAGGAGTTCACGGATATCCTCCGCGAGGAGCTCAACGTGAAATCGGTGGTGCTCGAGTTGCTCGAGGAGACCTCCCCGCAGAAGTACGGCGTCGTGCACTCGCTCACGGTGAATGCGCGCGCCGCCGGGCCGAGGCTCGGCAAGGGCGTGCAGCAGGTCATCAAGGCGGCGAAAGCCGGAGACTGGAGCGAACGCGACGGCGTCGTCACGGCCGGCGGCGTCGAGCTTCAGGAGGGGGAGTATGATCTCGCCCTCTCCACCGGGGGCGGGGACGCGGATCAGGGCGCGCTCGGGCTGCTGCCCGGCGGCGGCTTCGTGCTCCTGAGCACGCGCACCACCCCCGAGCTCGAGGCGGAGGGCGTCGCACGCGACGCGATCCGCGCCGTGCAGGAGGCTCGCAAGAACGCGGGGCTCGAGGTCAGCGACCGCATCGTGCTCGAGCTTCGCGCAGCACCGGGCCAGGCGGCCGCACTCGAGGCCTTCAGCGACCTCATCGCCGCCGAGACCCTCGCGACTCGCACCAGCGTGCAGCGCGTCGAGAGCGTCGAACTGGGAGAATCGTCTCAGGAGGGCGCGACGAGCATCGCCGAGGCCCTGGGGATCGAGAAGGCGAAACTCGGCATCTCCATCAGCGTTGATCGAGGGGAGTCGGCATGACACACGCAGAGCGCGAAGCCGAGCGGGTCTTCGACGCGCTCATGACCCGTGTGGGCGAGGCGAATCCGAGACCGCGCCTGGAGCCGACGAAGCGACTGGCCGCGCTCGCGGGCTCGCCCGAACTCTCGTTCCCCATCATCCAGATCGCGGGTACGAACGGGAAGACCTCGACGAGCCGCGCCATCGAGTCGCTGCTGCGCGCGCACGGCCTGAAGACCGGGCTGTTCACGAGCCCCCATCTCGTCGATTTCACCGAGCGCTTCCAACTCGACTCCGTACCCGTCTCGGGCACGGTGCTCGGCACGATCTGGGATGAGCTGCAGCACCCGCTGGCGGTGCTCGACGCGCAGCTGCTCGAAGAGGGGCAGGGGCCGGTGACCTTCTTCGAAGCACTCACGGTGCTCGCGTTCGCGCTCTTCGCCGACGCTCCGGTCGACGTCGCGGTGATCGAGGTGGGCATGGGAGGCGAGTGGGATTCGACGAACGCGGCCGACGCGCAGGTGGCCGTGTTCTGCCCGATCGACCTGGACCACACGGCCATCCTGGGCAAGGACATCGAGACGATCGCGCGCACGAAATCGAAGATCATGAAGCCCGGGTGCTCGGTCGTGAGCGCGCGGCAGACCCCCGAGGCGCTAGCGGTGCTGGAGGCGTACGCGGACAAGCTCGGCGTGCCATTCGCGGCGGCTCCTCGAGACTTCGGAGTCGAGGAGGATCTGCTCGCGGTGGGCGGCCGCCAGGTCGAGCTGCGCGGACTGAACGATCACCGCTACGAGCCGGTGTTCGTGCCGCTGTACGGCAGCCATCAGGCGGAGAACGTTTCTGTCGCGGTGGCCGCGGTCGAGGCGTTCTTCGGGGGAGAACGACCGATCCCGTCGGAGGTGCTCGAGCAGGGGCTCGGCCAGACGACCTCGCCGGGCCGCCTGCAGCTCATCGGAACCGACCCGATCGTGTACGTCGATGCGGCGCACAATCCGCACGGGGCGGAGGCGCTCGCGAGGGCCGTGACCGAGAGCTTCAGCTTCAGCGAGCTCGCGGTCATCGTCGGCATCCTCGGGGATAAGGACGCGCATGGTGTGCTCGCGGCGCTCGCGCCGATCGCTGACCGGCTGTTCATCACCGCCGTCGACTCGCCCCGCGCCCGCGAGGCGGAGGATCTCGCCGACCTCGGCGACGATCTCTTCGAAGGGCTCGAGCGCGAGATCATCCCGCATCTGCCGGAAGCCCTCGACGCGGCCCGGGCCTGGGCCGCTGCCGGCGAGGCGCGAGGGGTACTCGTCGCGGGGTCCGTGCTGCTGGCGGGCGAGGCCATCGCGACCGCGCGTGCCGAGGGATGGGGTCCCGCATGAGCGGCGAGGAAGACCTCGAGCTCTCGCCCTCGGAGTCGTTCGCGCACAACGCCGCGATGCGCGTCTCGGGCGCGGCGCGGTCCGCCCCCCATAAGACCCAGCGCGCGCTGGCCTCGATCGTGCTCGGATTCGAGCTCTTCGTGGTCTTCCTGATCGGGCTCACCATCTACGGCCTCGAACTGCTCGACCCGAAGGTGCTGGGCATCTGGGGCGGCCTCGGAGTGTGCGCGCTCATCGTCATCGCCCTGGGCATGATGCGGATCGGGCGCCTCGGCATCGTACTCGGGTGGATCGTGCAGGCGATCGTGCTGCTCTCCTCCTTCGTGCTGCCGATGATCCTCATCATCGGAGCGATCTTCGCGGCCCTGTGGGTCTACTGCATGATTCGCGGAGCGCGCATCGACCGGGAGCGCGAGGCCTGGGAGAGCCGGGCCGAGTAGGCTTGGGGAAGACGCCTCACGACTGAAATGGAGCATGCATGGCCGCCGAACAGACGCTGATCCTGGTGAAGCCCGACGGTGTGGCACGGGGTCTCACGGGAGAGATCCTTCGTCGCGTCGAAGCGAAGGGATACGTGATCGCGGATCTGCGGATGCTGCGGGCGGACCGGGCTCTGCTCGCCGAGCACTACGCCGAGCACGAGGGCAAGCCGTTCTTCGAGCCGCTGATCGAGTTCATGATGTCGGGGCCCGTCGTCGCCGTGCGCGCAACGGGCGACCGGGTCATCGAGGGATTCCGCTCGCTCGCCGGTGCAACCGATCCGACCACCGCCCTGCCGGGGACGATCCGCGGCGATCTGGGCCGGGACTGGGGCCTGAAGGTGCAGCAGAACCTCGTGCACGGGAGCGACTCGAGCGAATCGGCTGAGCGCGAGCTCGCGCTCTGGTTCAGTTGACCCCTTCCTCGGCGTCTCTGAGCGCCGATGAGGCACGACGCGTCGCGCTCGCGGCGCAGGGGTTCGCGAATGCGCCGAAGCTGCGAAAGCGCCGCCCCTTCGACCCGGCACTCGATCGACTGCACGTGCTGCAGATCGACTCGGTGAACGTGTTCTCGCGCAGCCACTACGTGCCGATCTTCTCGCGGCACGGGAGCTACGACCTCGCCGCGCTCGACCGCCTGCTGTGGGAGAGCGGGGAGTACACGGAGTACTGGGCGCACGAGGCCGCGTTCATTCCGATCGCGGATCGCCCGCTGTTCGGGTGGCGCATGGACGAATTCCGGGCGAAGCATCTCAAGGACTGGCGCACCCAGGCCGCCATGCGCACGGTCGAGGTCGTGCGCGAGAAGCTCGCCTCCGGCGGGCCGCAGTTCGTGCGGGAACTCGAGGATGAAGCGCGGCCGACTCGAACAGGCCCGTGGTGGGGCTGGAGCGAGGTGAAGCGCGCGGTCGAGTGGCTCTTCGCGACGGGGGAGGCGGTGTCGGTCGGGCGCGTCGGCTTCCAGCGGCAGTACGCGCTCGCCGAGCAGGTGCTGCCGGGCGAGCTGCTCGCGCCCGTGCGCAAGGAGGACGCGCAGCGCGCGCTCATCGCCCGGGCGGCGTGCGCCCTCGGGGTCGGCACGCTCGCGGATCTCGCCGATTACCACCGCATGAAATCGAGCGATGCGCGCGTCGCGATCTCCGATCTGCAGGAAGCCGGCGAACTCGTGCCGGTGACCGTTCGCGGCTGGACGACCGCCGGAGGGAAGCCCGAGGCCGCATGGATGCATCGCGACGCCGTGGTTCCGGGGCGCCTGGCGCCGGACGCCCTGCTCACGCCGTTCGACCCGATCACGTGGTTCCGGCCGCGCACGGAGCGGATCTTCGACTTCCACTACCGGATCGAGATCTACACGCCGAAGGAGCGGCGCCGATACGGCTACTACTGCCTGCCGCTCATGGTGGGCGGGCGACTGGCGGGGAGGATCGATCTGAAGGCGGATCGCGCCGCGCGCGAGCTGCTCGTGCAGGCGGCCTGGCAGGAGGATCGCGCACCCGCGCGCACCGCCGAAGCCGCGGTATCCCTGCTCGCGCGGGCGGCTGCCTGGCAGGGGCTGGAGTCGGTGTCGGTGAGCGGCGCGGGCAATCTTCCACTGCCCGCGCGCTTCGACGTCGAGGCGTGATCCTTCGAACCGGAGATCTCTTCGAGCCTCGTCGTGAACGGCCCGCTCCGAGGAGCGGTGCCGGCTACGGGGTCAATCGCGCTCGTCGGCGATCCAGCTCAGCGCCGGGGATTCCTCGTCGGTCTCGCCCTCCTCGTGCCTCCGGGCGTTGGCGAGGTCTCGCACGTTCTTCTGAACGGTGATCGCGCTGAACATCGAGAGGAGGAAGGCCATCAGATAGATCCCCTTCTCGCTCAGCTCGAGCCGGTACGCGTTCCAGAGGCAGACGCAGAGGAACAGCACGGACGCCACCGTCACGAACCAGGCCAGCCCGAAGTAGATGGTCGTGGTCGGAATGCCCTCGGCCTTGTCGCGCACGGCCTTCTGCAGCGAGATGCCGGAGAAGAGCCCGAGGATGAGCAGTGCGAGATACAGCCCCTTCTCGTTGAGCTCCATGCTGTCGGCGTTGTAGAGGCTGATGAGGTAGGCGCATACTCCTGCGGCGAGCATGAGCCAGGCGAGGAAAACATATGCTGGCGTTGGGCTATTGATCTCGTTCATGATTTCTCCGCTGCTCGTATTGACCGTGGTTTATCTATGTGAGTTGTGAGTATATCGATTCTCTTGTCGAAGAATATTCCATGTTGATTCGCGTGAAGGAGCCGCCGATTCTCCCCGGATTCACCGTTCGCACAGCTCCCGGCTGTCGCAGTGTCGGTGGTGCTCTCTACACTCGAAGGATGGAAACCACGCGCAGTGTGCGGCCCTTCGAGGTCATCAGCGAATACGAGCCGAGCGGCGATCAGCCGGCGGCGATCGCCGAGCTGGCTCAGCGCATCGAGGCCGGCGAGACCGATACCGTCCTGCTCGGAGCGACCGGCACGGGCAAGTCCGCGACTACCGCCTGGCTCATCGAGGCCGTGCAGCGCCCCACGCTCGTGCTCGCGCACAACAAGACGCTGGCCGCGCAGCTGGCCAACGAGTTTCGGCAGCTGCTTCCGAACAATGCGGTCGAATACTTCGTCTCCTACTACGACTACTACCAGCCCGAGGCGTACGTTCCGCAGACCGATACCTTCATCGAGAAGGACAGCTCGGTGAACGCCGAGGTCGAGCGTCTGCGCCACTCCACGACGAACTCGCTGCTGAGTCGACGAGATGTCGTCGTCGTCTCCACGGTGTCCTGCATCTATGGCCTGGGCAAGCCTGAGGAGTACTACGAGGCGATGGTGCCGCTCGTCGTCGGCGATCGGCTGGAGCGCGATGTGCTGCTGCGCAAGTTCGTCGACATGCAGTATCAGCGCAACGACATCGAATTCGTGCGCGGCCATTTCCGGGTCCGCGGCGACACTGTCGAGATCATCCCCATGTACGAGGAGCTGGCGATCCGCATCGAGTTCTTCGGCGATGAGATCGAGGCGCTCTACTTCCTGCACCCGCTGACCGGCGAGGTCATCCGACAGGTCGACGCCGTCTCGGTGTTCCCCGGATCGCACTACGTGGCGAGTCGCGAGGTGATGAACCGGGCGATGGGCACGATCTCCGAGGAGCTCGAATGGCGCACGGCGGAGCTCAAGCAGCAGAGCAAGCTCGTCGAGGAGCAGCGGTTGCGCATGCGCACCACCTTCGATCTTGAAATGATGGAGCAGATCGGATTCTGCTCGGGCATCGAGAACTACTCGCGCCATATCGATGGCAGACAGCCTGGCGAGGCTCCTCACTGCCTGCTCGACTACTTCCCGGACGACTTCCTCGTGGTGATCGACGAGTCTCACGTGACGGTGCCGCAGATCGGGGCGATGTACGAGGGAGACGCCTCGCGCAAGCGCACCCTCGTCGAGCACGGCTTCCGGCTGCCGAGCGCACTCGACAATCGGCCCCTCACCTTCTCCGAGTTCCAGGACCGCATCGGGCAGGTCGTCTACCTCTCGGCGACCCCGGGGTCCTATGAACTCGAGCGCGCTGACGGCGTCGTCGAGCAGATCATCCGCCCGACGGGCCTGATCGATCCCAAGATCGTGGTGAAGCCGTCGAAGGGGCAGATCGACGATCTGCTCGAAGAGGTACGCGCCCGCGCCGAGCGCGACGAGCGCGTGCTGGTGACGACGCTCACGAAGAAGATGGCCGAACAGCTCACCACCTTCATGGAGGAGGCCGGCGTGCGGGTGCGCTACCTCCACAGCGATGTCGATACGCTGCGACGAGTCGAGCTGCTCACCGAGTTGCGGGCGGGCGTCTACGATGTGCTCGTCGGCATCAACCTGCTGCGAGAGGGGCTCGACCTTCCCGAGGTCTCGCTCGTGTCCATTCTCGATGCGGACAAAGAGGGCTTCCTGCGCTCGAGCACGTCGCTCATCCAGACGATCGGGCGCGCCGCCCGCAACGTCAGCGGAGAGGTGCACATGTACGCCGACACCGTGACGCGCTCGATGCGGCTCGCGATCGATGAGACCGAGCGGCGCCGTGAGAAACAGCTCGCCTACAACGCCGAGCACGGCATCGATCCGCAGCCGCTGCGCAAGAAGATCGGCGACATCACCGAGATCCTGGCGCGCGAGGCGGCGGACAGCGAGGCCGTGCTCGCGACTCGCGTGTCCAAGCACGCGCAGCGCAGCGCGGTGCCGACGAGCCGGGCGAAGGGCAAGGCCGCTTCGCGGGCGAATGCGATCGCGTCGGAGGG
>JBDIAD010000001.1:0-21935 GCA_039812205.1 Leucobacter sp. | reverse complement strand
GGCGGTGTATTCGCCGGTGAGCGTCGGGACGAGTTTCACGACCGGGATCCCCCGCTCGGCGAGCATCTCGATGAACTCGGACTCCGCGGCGATCTCGTTGCGGCTGCGATACCCGGGCCGATGCAGCCGAAGCGCGATCGCCCCATCCGGCGTATCGGCGCGGAACACTGAATTCTCCCGCATCTTCACGAAGGTGAGCGGCACGGTCTCGGGATCGAAGCCGAATTCCTTCAGGGCAAGCCGTGCGAGCACCGGCGAGTTCTCCTCGTTGAGCACCATCGTCGCCTTTCATTTCGATCAGAGAGGTTCAGAATAGACAGTAATCATCGGCGGTGAATTTGTAAACTGCTTGTCTAAATTTTGGTCCGCAAATACAATAAATCCAATTAATTCGAAGAACGCCAATCCGATGTTCCGAACGGAGCTCTCATGCCAGCCTCACGCGCCAACACCCGCACACTGCTCGAACGCCGGAAGAACACGCTGGGCTCGCACACGCCGCTCTTCTACGACACCCCGCTCGAGCTCGTCAGCGGCAAGGGCATCTGGGTACGATCCGCGTCGGGCGAGCGATACCTCGACGCCTACAACAACGTGCCGCACGTCGGCCACGCGCATCCGGCGGTCGCGAACGCGGTCTCGCGCCAGATGCGCAAGCTCGCCCTCAACACGCGCTACCTGAACGATCGCGTCGTGAACTACTCGGAGGCGCTGCTCGCGACCTTCGATCCCTCGCTGAACCGCGTCTCCTTCGGCAACAGCGGCTCCGAGGCGAACGAGCTCGCGATCCGCATGGCCCGCTTCGCGAGCGGCCACACGGGCCTCATCATGAGCGACTACAGCTATCACGGGACGACGATCACGCTCGCCCAGGCGACGACGGGCCTCGCCACGAGCGAGCCGCGCGGCGCCAATGTGCGCGTCATCCGCATCCCCGACGCGACGGGCCTGAACAAGTCCCGGGCGAAGCAGCTGCTGCGCGATGCGCTCGCTGAGGTCGACGCGGCGATCGCATCGCTCCAGGAGGCCGGCTTCGGCGTGGCCGCCACCCTCTTCGATCCGCTCTTCTCCACCGAGGGCCTGGTCAGGGTGCCCGCCGGGTACATCGAAGGCCTCGTGAAGCGCGTGCGAAAGGCCGGCGGCCTGTACATCGCCGACGAGGTCCAGTCGGGCTTCGGGCGGATCGGCCGGCTCATGTGGGGGCACGAGCTCTTCGGCGTCGTGCCCGATATCGTGACGATGGGCAAGCCCATGGGCAACGGCCACCCGATCGGCGCGACGGTGATGGGGCGGGACCTGCTCGAGACCTTCGGCGAGGCGAACATGTTCTTCAACACCTTCGCCGGCAACCCAGTCTCCTCCGCCGCCGGGCACGCCGTGCTCCAGGTCATGGAGAGCGAGCAGCTCATGCCCCGCGCCGCCGCGAACGGCGCGTATCTGAAGGCCGAGCTCACCCGCGAGCTGAGCGGCAGCGCCCGCATCGACGAGGTTCGGGGCGACGGACTCTTCGCCGGTATGCGCTTCACCGATCCCGAGACCGGCGAGGCGGATCCGGCCGCCGCGAAGCGCGTCGTCGAGGCGATGTACCGCGACCGGGTCCTGATCAGCCGCGTCGGCCGGAACGACGAGGTGCTGAAGATCCGCCCGCCGCTGGCATTCGAGCAGCAGCACGCCGATATCGTGGTGGAGAAGCTCAGCGCGGCGATCAGCGGACTCGACGCATAGGCGACGGCCCGGCGGGCCGGCATCCGCTGGGCGCGAAGGGAGACCCGTGCGCGAGAGAATGCGACTGTTCGCCTGGCTCAGCAGCGGCGCCTCCCCGTATCACGCCGGGAATTGGCGACATCCGGCGAGCGAGATCCCGCCGCACGACATGCAGTCGCTCGTGCGCGCGGCGCGACTGCTCGAGGGCGCGAAGTTCGACGGCGTCTTCTTCGCCGACGGACTCAGCGGGCCGAGCGAGGCCAATGAGCGGATCGGCGTCGGCGGAATCGTCGATCCGATCCCCCTGGCCTCCATGCTCGCGCAGGCCACCACGCGCATCGGCATCGGCGTCACGACGAATATTCAGTACCTGCCGAGCTACATGCTCGCGCGGCTGCTCGGATCGGTGGACTTCTTGAGCGGCGGCCGGCTCGCCTGGAACGTCGTCACGGGATACACCGACCGCGCACCCGCGCTGTTCGGGCGCGACGGCGTGAGCGACCGCGGCGATCGATACGCGATGGCGGCCGAGGTCGTCGAGGTCTGCCGCCGCCTGTGGCGCAGCTTCCCGAGCGAGGCGATCGTCGCCGACCGCGCCGCCGGCCGCTTCCACGACGCGTCGCTGCTCGAGACGTTCCGGCACGACGGCGCCTATGTGCGGACCGCCGGGCCGCTCGACACGCTCACGGGCCAGCAGGGCGGGCCGGTCATCATGCAGGCCGGGGCCTCCGAGTCCGGCAGGGAGTTCGCCGCAGCTCATGCGGAAGTCGTCTTCGCCATGCTCGCGACCCCGGCAGACATCGAGCGGTTCGTGCGCGACATGCGAGCCCGACTGGAACGCACGGGCCGTACGGGACGCTGCCTTGTGATTCCCCTCGTCACCGTGCTCGGCGCCGATAGCGAAGCCGAGGCGCATCGCACCCGCGCCGAACTCGACGCGCTCGTCGACGCGAACGAAGCGCTCGCCTCGGCCAGCCATCTGCTGGGAGTGGATCTCTCGGCGTACGACCCGGAGGCGCCCGCGGTCGAGGTGCTCGGCTCTCGCGCGATCCGTACCCGTGATCAGGGCTCGGCGGGACTGCGCGAACTCGCCCTGCAGATCGCGCGGCAGGAGCGGCTCGGCATCGCGGCCGCGGCGATTCGCATGGTGAACTCGGGCGTGCCGGAGATCGTGGGGTCGCACGGGCAGGTGGCGGATCGCCTCGAGCGGCTCTTCCGCGAGACCGGGGCCGACGGATTCATGATCCACGCGCCGATCCTGCCGCGCACCTTCGAACGATTCGCGGCGAACGTGATCCCGATCCTGCAGGACCGGGGCCTGGTCCAGCAGGAATACGCGGCTGAGACGCTGCGCGGCAACCTGTTCGCGTGATCGGCGATCTGGCGCCCGCCGAGCCCGCCTCGCACCGTCAGGCCGGCGGCAGACGCCAGTCGATCGGCTCGGAGCCCTGGGCGACGAGTGCCGCATTCGCTCGGCTGAACGGCCGCGAGCCGAAGAAGCCGCGCGACGCCGACAGCGGGGACGGGTGCGCGCTCTGAATGCTGGGCACCCCGCCCAGCATCGGCGCCAGCGCGCGGGCGTCGTTCCCCCACAGGATCGCCACGAGCGGGCCGCCGCGCGCGACGAGGGCGCGGATCGCGCACTCCGTGAACGCCTCCCAGCCCTTGCGGCGATGAGAGCCCGACGCCCCGGCCCGCACGGTGAGCACCCTGTTGAGCAAGAGCACGCCGTGATCCGCCCAGCTCGTGAGATCGGGATGCGCGACCGGCTCGATCCCCAGATCGTCGTGCAGCTCCCGATACATGTTCGCGAGCGAGCGCGGGAGCGGCCGCACGTCCGGCGCCGCGGCGAAGGCGAGCCCGATGGGGTGACCCGGGGTGGGGTACGGATCCTGCCCGACCACGAGCACGCGCACCTGATCCATGGGGCGCGCGAACGCCGCGAGAATCCGGTCGCCGGTGGGAAGCACACGATGCCCGGCGGCGCGCTCCCCGTTCAAGAACTCGCCGAGTCGCGCGAGATCCGCCTCTACCGGTGCGAGCGCCGCCGCCCAGTCGTCGGCGATGTAGCCCGCCTCCGCCAGCTGCCGCAGGTTCAGCGCCATCAGTCGCGCGGCTTCAATTCGCCGCGGAAGGTGTGGAGCACGCTGCTCTGGGCGACCGGGCGGACGACGATGAGATCCTGGTTCACATGCGGCGGCTGCTGACAGGCGCCGACGATGACGCCCGCCACGTCTTCCGCCGTGAGCGGGATCACGTCGTCGTACACCCGGGCGGCGCCCTCGGCGTCGCCGCGCAGCCGGTTGAGCGTGAACTCCTCGGTGTGCACGAGCCCCGGAGCCACCTCCATCACGCGAATGGGCTCGCCCGCGAGCTCGAGCCTCAGCACCTCGGTGACCGCGTGCGCGGCGAACTTCGCCGCGTTGTATCCCCCGCCGCCCGGATAGGCGCCGATCCCCGCCGTCGATGTCAGATTGAGGAGTGTGGCCCAGCCGTGCTCGCGAGCGGCCGCGCGCAGCACCGGCAGCATCGCCGCGGTCACATTGCGCAGGCCGATGACGTTGACCTCGTACATCCAGCGCCAGTCGTCGTTCGAGCCGCGCTCGACGGAGTCCGTGCCGAGTGCGCCGCCCGCATTGTTCACCAGCACGTCGGCGCCGCCCGTCGCCGCCACCTCGGCCGCCATCGCCCCGACCTGCGCCTCGTCGGTCACGTCGCACACGATGACGGTGCAGCCGGTCTCCGCGGCGAGCGCCTCGAGCCGATCCGCCCTCCGTGCGACCGCGACGGTCTGCCAGCCCTCTCTCGCGAAGCGGCGCACGGTGGCCGCTCCGATCCCTGAACTCGCCCCGGTGACCACTGCTCGCTGCTGCATCTGCGCCTCCCTACGTTCGTAACGCAGCCTACCGAGTTGCCGTCGACCGCGGTATCGGCATACTCTCGGTGATTGGGACGATGCAGCGGGAGACGACGGCGGGCATCTCGGTCTTCGCGGTCGTGCTCACCTGCATCGGAACGACGGTGGTCACCCATTTCGGCGAGTTCGCCGTGGGGGTGCTGGGGTCGGCGTTCACCGAGGATCTCGGCGCCGAACCCTCACAGCTCGGCTTCCTGATCGCGCTCATGTTCGCGTGCAGCGCCCTCGGCGCGATCCCCTCGGGATTCCTCGCCGATCGCATCGACCCGCGCCGCCTCATCCTCATCCAGGTCACCTTCGCCTCGCTCGCGTTCGGCAGTTTCGCGCTGGCGCTGCAGGCCGGACAGCTGTTCCTCTCGGTCGCGCTCGTCGGCTTCGCGATCTCGTTGAACGGGCCGATGACGAACCGGCTCGTCATCGATTTCGTGCCGCTGCGGAGCCAGCGCACGGCCGTCGCCTGGAAGTCGATGGGGCTGCAGACCTCCGGCCTCCTCACCGGCCTCACCTTCGGCCTCACCGAGCCCTTCTCGCCCTGGCGCACGACCATCATGGTGACCGTCGTGCTGATGCTCCTCCTCGGACTCGCGGCGCATCTGCGCTTCCGCACCGCGCGGCCCCTCGAGCATGACTGGCACGGCCGCTCATCGGGGGCGGAGACGCCGGCGAGCACCGGGGCCGATGCCGAATCGACCGTCTCCGCCGTATCCGGGCCGCCCGCCCGTGAGAGCATCGCCGAACCGCTCATCTGGTGGATGGTGCCGTACGCGCTCTTCACGGTGGGGGCATTCACCGCGATCGGCACCTACATGGTGCTCTACGCCACGGATGAGGTCGGGATCACCGCCGCGACCGCGGCGAACGCGAGCGGCATCGCGGCGGGCATCAGCATTCTCGCCCGATTCGTCTGGGTGCGCTGGCTGACGGAGCGCAACGAGGTGTTCATGCTGATCCTCACCGCGCTCACCGGCGCCATCGCGGTCGCCCTGCTCGCCGTGTCGCCCTGGTTCGGCCCGTGGATGTTCTGGGTCTCCGTCGCGGCCATGGGCGGCACGGTGCTCGGCACCTCCCCGGTGCGGCAAGTCATCATGCTGCGCAATACGAACCCTCGGTACATCGGCCGCGTGAGCTCGATCATCCAGGTCGCGAGCGCGGCGAGTCTCGCGGGGATGCCGTTCCTGATCGCCCAGTTCGTGAACACGCTGGGGATGCAGCCGACCTGGTTCATCGTGGTGGGCATCAGCATGCTCGGAGTGCTCACGATGCTGCTGTACGCGATCCTGCACGTGCGCGGCAGCCGGTCGCCGGGCCGGCGGGCAGTCGCGACGAAGCGAATGTGACGCACTGTTTCAGCGACGAGGGAGCGGACTTGACCCCCCGTGCGGGCACTCCTTACGCTCGACACAGACATCGCAGCACCCGATCGTGAGGAACCCCCGTGAGCGACGCATGGAACTTTGAAACCGTTCAGATCCACGCCGGCCAGGTGCCGGATCCGACGACCGGGTCGCGTGCGCTCCCGATCCACCAGAGCACCGCCTTCGTCTTCGAGAGCACCGAGCAGGCGGCGAACCGTTTCGCGCTGGCCGAGCTCGGACCCATCTACACCCGCATCTCGAACCCGACGCAGGATGTCGCCGAGCAGCGCATCGCCGCGCTGGAGGGCGGCACGGCCGCGCTCCTGCTCTCGAGCGGGCAGGCCGCGTCCACCTTCGCGGTGCTGAATCTCGCGAACTCGGGCGATCACATCGTGTCGTCGAGCTCGATCTATGGCGGCACCTACAACCTCTTCAAGTACTCTCTCGCGAAACTCGGCATCGAGGTCACCTTCATCGAGGACCAGAACGATCCCGCCGCGTGGCAGCGCGCCGTCCGCCCGAACACGAAGCTCTTCTTCGCCGAGAGCCTTGCGAACCCGCGCTCGAATGTGCTCGACATCCGCGCCGTCGCCGATGTGGCGCACGAGAACGGCCTGCCGCTCATCATCGACAACACGATCGCGAGCCCGTACCTGATCCGCCCCTTCGAGCACGGCGCGGACATCGTGCTGCACTCCGCCACGAAGTTCCTGGGCGGGCACGGCACCACCCTCGGCGGCGTCATCGTCGACGGCGGCAAGTTCCCCTGGTCGCAGCACGCGGATCGCTTCCCCGGGCTCACCGAGCCCGACCCCTCGTACAACGGGGTGAGCTACACGAAGGCCGTGGGCGACGGCATCGCCTACATCATCAAGGCCCGCGTGCAGCTGCTGCGCGACCTCGGGTCGTCGATCGCCCCCAACAGCGCCTGGCTGCTGCTGCAGGGCATCGAGACCCTCTCACTGCGCATGGAGCGCCATGTGCAGAACACGCAGCTGGTCGCCGAGTGGCTCGAGGCGCATCCCGATGTCGCCTCGGTCGCCTACTCGGGTCTGCCGTCGAGCCCGTGGTACGAGCTCGCGAACCGCTACGCGCCCAAGGGCGTGGGCGCAGTGCTCTCCTTCGAGCTCAAGGGCGGCGTCGAGGCCGGCAAGGCGTTCGTGAACGGGCTCAAGATGTTCAGCCACGTCGCCAACATCGGCGACGTGCGCTCGCTGGTGATCCATCCCGCCTCGACGACCCACTCGCAGCTCACGCCCGAGCAGCAGCTCACCGCCGGAGTGACGCCGGGACTCGTGCGCCTCTCAGTCGGGCTCGAGCACATCGACGACATCGAGGCGGATCTCGAGCTCGGTTTCGCGGCCGCGCGCGAGGTGGTCGCGGCGAACGCCGACTTCTGAGCCCTCGTCACTCCCGCAACCGCGGGAGGCGGCTGGGTCTCATCGGGGCGAGCACGCCGACGCTCGCCCCGATGACCAGCAGCATCGCGAGCAGCTGCCACCAGCTGAGCCACTGCCCCAGCACGATCAGCCCCGCGAGGGCCGCCACCGCGGGCCCGAGGCTCGAGAGCACCCCGAAGACGCTCGGGGCCATGCGCTTGAGCGCGATGAACTCGAGCGCGTAGGGCACGACCGAGGTGGCGAGCGCAATGCCCGCGAAGGCGAGCAGCAGGACCGGCTCATGGGAGATCGCGCTCACGGCATCCGCCGCGCCGAACGGCGCGACGACGATCGCGGCGACGACCATCGCCATCACGAGGCCGTCGATGCCGCGCACACGCGAGCTGAGCCGCGCGGCGGCCACGATGTACAGCGCCCAGAAGGCCGCCGCGCACACCGCGAAGATCACCCCGGCGGCCGGCAGGCCAGCCGACGCATCGCCCCCGCTCCGCCCGAAGCCGAGCAGCACGATCCCGCCCACCGCGAGCAGCACCCAGGCCGCGTCGATCGGCTTCCGTATGCCGATCGCCGCGACCGCGAGCGGTCCCATGAGTTCGATGGTGACCGCGACGCCGATGGGGATCCGATCGATGGCCAGGTAGATGCTGGCGTTCATCCCGCCGAGCGCAATGCCGAGCGCCGCCACGCCGAGCCAGGTCCGCCCCCGCCATTCGCGCAGCCTCGGCCGGGCGATCACCGCGAGGACCGCGGCGGCCAGCACGAGTCTGAGAGCCGCGGCGCCGAGCGGGCTCACCCGGTCGAAGAAGGATCCCGCGGAGGCGTTGCCGAACTGCACGCTGAAGATCGCCGCGATCGCGAGCGCGCTCGCCGGGATGCGCGAGACGCGACCGGTGTCCATCGCCAAACTCTAGCCTGTAACAAAGCCCCGGGCGCTCGTGGAAGCCGGGCAGAATAGACAACTATGGACTGGCAGACCCCCGAGGACTCGTTTCCCACGGATTTCATCACCGACGCGCAGCTGCGGGCGATCATCGGGCGGCCGCCGATCAGCGGCGCCTGGCGCGACGGGGACCCGGTCGGAGGCCGGAGGTTCGCCCGGATCGGCACCGTGACGACCGAGGGCGGGCAGACGATCCCGCACGCCCGGATCGCGTACGAGAGCTTCGGCGAGTTGAACTCCGACCGCAGCAACGCGATTCTCGTGTTCCATGCGCTCACCGGCGACAGCCATCTCATGGGGACCGCGAGCCCGGGGCATCCGACCGACGGCTGGTGGAACGAGATCGTCGGTCCCGGGAAAGCGCTGGACACCGACCGCTACTTCATCGTCGCACCGAATGCGCTGGGCGGCTGCCAGGGATCAACCGGGCCGGCGAGTCTGCACCCCGACACGCAGGAGTGGGCCGGGCGATTCCCGTATCTCACGATCCGCGACCAGGTGGAGGCGACCGCGGCGTTCGCCGACGCGATCGGCGTGGAGAGGTTTCACACGGTCATCGGCGGATCGATGGGCGGAATGCACGCCCTCGAGTGGGCGATCATGCATCCCGAGCGACTCCAGCGGCTCGCGGTGATCGCGGCGCCGCCGGTGACGACCGCCGATCAGATCGGCCTGAACCTCGTGCAGCTCGAGGCCATCCGCTCCGACCCTGCGTGGCGCGGCGGGCATTACTACGACTCCCCCGACGGCGTCGGCCCCCACCACGGGCTCGCCACCGCGCGACGGCTGGCGCTCTTGAACTACCGCAGCAACACTGAGCTCGACGAGCGTTTCGGTCGCGCCTGGCAGTCGGCGGTGAGCCCGCTGGGCGGCGGCGGCCGGTTCGCGGTCGAGAGCTACCTCGACTTCCACGGGAACAAGTTCACCCGCCGTTTCGACGCGAACAGCTACCTCACGCTCGTGCAGGCGATGAACTCGCACGATGTCGGCCGCGGCCGCGGGGGCGTCGAGGCCGCACTGCGGACCATCGGCGTGCCGACGCTCGTGATCGGCATCCCGAGCGACCGGCTCTTCACCGTCGACGGTCAGGACCGCATCGCGGCCGCCATCCCCGGCAGCCTGGACGGTGCGACGGCGACGCGGCTCGAGAGCCCGTTCGGGCACGACTCCTTCCTCATCGAGCACGAGCTCGTCGGGGCGCATCTCGAGCGCCTGCTGGGAGGCTGAGCGCGCCGCGCGGTGAGGCTCCCTAGCCCAGATCGTCGTAGCGCTGGCGGCGAGTGGCGTCGTGCACCTCGCCGACGAGCTCCTCGATGATGTCCTCGAGGAACGTCACGCCGAGCTCGGCGCCCGAGCGATCGACCACGCGCGCCAGGTGGATGCCGCGCTCCTGCATATGTGCGAGCACGTCCTCGACATCGGTATCTGCGGCGACCGTCAGCATCTCGCGCACGCGCTTGCTGCGGATCGGCTCGTCCACCCGATCCGCCGGGATGCGGATCACGTCCTTCACGTGCACGTAGCCCGCGAGCTCGCCGGCGTCGTTGCGGATCGGGTACCGCGAGAACCCGTGCTTGGCGACCTCCGCCTCGACCTCGCTGACGGTGACGCGCGGCGGCAGCACCACGAGCCGATTCGTCGGCACGAGCAGATCGGCGGCGTGCTTCGTCGTGAACTCGAACGCCGCGGTGAGCGCGCCGCCGGGATCCACCAGCACGCCCTCCTGCGTCGAGTGGTTCACGATGCTCTCGACCTCTTCGAGGGTGTAGGTCGCGTTCGCCTCGGATTTCGGTTCGACGCGGAACAGTCTCAGAATCCCGTTCGCGATGCCGTTGAGGCCCGCGATGATGTGCCGCAGCAGCGTCGACAGCGCGACGAGCGGAGGGGCGAGCAGCAGCACCGCCTGATCCGGCAGCGAGAACGCCGCGTTCTTCGGCACCATCTCGCCGAACACCACGTGCAGATACGACACGAGCAGCAGGGTGATGACGAACGCCGCGATCGACACCGCCTCGGCGCTCAGGCCGGTCCACGCGAGCGGCCCCTCCAGGAGATGGTGGATCGCGGGCTCCGACACGTTGAGGATCAGCAGCGAGCACACGGTGATGCCGAGCTGGCAGGTGGCGAGCATGAGGGTCACATGCTCCATCGCGTACATGGCCGTGCGCGCGCGCTTGGAGCCCGCTTCGGCGCGCGGCTCGATCTGCGATCGGCGCGCCGAGATGACGGCGAACTCCGCCGCGACGAAGAAGGCGTTCGCGAGGAGCAGGATCACCAGCCAGAAGATTCCCCACCAGTCGCTCATGATGCCTCCCCCGGAACGCGCTCGACGGGACCGGTGTCGGGCTGCGAATCGGCGGCCCGGTAGCGCAGACGGGAGATCCGCCTGCCCTCCATGCGCTCGACCGTGAGCGTGGCCTCGTCGGGGAGCGTCACGAAGTCGCCGCGCACCGGGATGCGCCCGAGCTCCGACAGCACGAAGCCGGCGATCGTGTCGTAGTGCCCCTCCGGGATCGATATCCCGGTCTGCGAGCGCACCTCGTCGGGGCGCAGCTCCGCGGGAAGGATGAGCTCGTCGCCGCTGTCGAAGACCCCGGCGTGAGCCCGATCGTGCTCGTCGGCGACCTCGCCGACGATCTCCTCGATGAGGTCCTCGAGGGTCACGATGCCGGCCGTGCCGCCGTACTCGTCGACCACGACGGCCAACTGGAATCCGCGGGTGCGCAGATCCTCGAGCAGCAGATCGAGATGCATCGTCTCGGGCACTCGCACCGCGTCCTCCGCCAGTGCCGCCACCGGCACCTCGTCGCGCCGTGCGCGCGGCACCGCGATGGCCTGCTTCACGTGGACGACCCCGACGATGTCGTCGCGATCCTCGTCGATCACCGGGAACCGGGAGTAGCCCGTCCGGCCCGCGAGCTCGAGCAGCGCGCTGGCCGGATCGAGCCGGTGCACGCTCTCGACGCGCGGTCGCGGCGTCATCACATCGGCGGCGGTGTGCCCCGCGAAGCGGAGCGTCCGGTCGAGAAGGGTCGCCGTGTCCTGCTCGAGGAGCCCGGCATCCGCCGAGTGCCGCACGAGCGAGGAGAGCTCCTCCGCGCTGCGCGCCCCGGAGAGCTCCTCCTTCGCCTCGATGCCCATGAGGCGAAGAACGCCGTTCGCGCTGCCGTTCAGCAGCAGCACCGCGGGTTTGAAGACCGCGGTGAACGCGCCCTGCAGGGGCATCACCACGCGCGCGGTTCGGAGCGGCCGCGCGATCGCGAAATTCTTCGGCACGAGCTCGCCGACGATCATCGACGCGACGGTGGCGACGATGAGGGCGACGACGGATCCGATGCCGCTGCGTATCCCGTCGGGGAGCCCGAGTGCCGCCAACGGATCCGAGAGGAATATCGTGATCGCCGGGTCGAGCGTGTAGCCGGCGAGCAGCGTCGTGAGCGTGATGCCGAGCTGCGCGCTCGAGAGGTGGGTCGAGGTGTGCTTGAGCGCCCTGATGATGCCGTCGAGCCCTCGCTCGCCGCCCGCGCGGCGTCGCTCGAGATCCTGACGGTCGAGCGCCACCAGCGAGAATTCGGCGCCGACGAACACACCGGTGCCGAATATGAGGACGATTCCGATGGCGAGCAGCCACCACTCGTTCACAGGAGCCTCGTTCCGAATTGCCGCGCATCAGCGCGGCCGGTACTCGGAGGCTCCGACGGTCTTCGGGAGGGTACGTCCATGATTGTCACCCACACTAACAGCCGCGGTGTTCGGGCAGTCTGGGATTTCACCGATGATTCCACCCGGTCCGCGGTACTTTCGGGCGCACATCGGGATCGGAAATAGGCGTAGGCTAGTAAGAGCGCGTCCGTTTCGCGAAGATGCACACGGACATCAGTTGCGCGCGTTCTACGAGGAGAGGAAACGCATTGGCTGAGCGGTCGAACACCCCCGGAAACGAGGGAGCCGCAGAAGATTTCGGTGCTAACGCATGGCTCGTCGACGAGATGTACAAGCAGTACCTCGCCGACCCGAACTCGGTCGACCGCTCGTGGTGGCCCGTGCTCGAGAAATACGCCGGCGGTGCAGCCCAGACTTCGGCAGCGCAGGCTTCGGCGACGCCGGCTGCGGCTCACGCGGCGCCCGAGCCGACCGCCGCTCCCGCGGCGTCGAAGCCCGCCGCGTCTGAGAGCGCGGCCGCAGCGCCGCCGACCACCCCCGTTCAGCAGGCGCGCACCACGAACGCCGCGCCCCGACAGGCGCCGATCCCCGCCGATGCGCCCCGCACCGCACCCGTCACCGGCGTCGTCGAGCTCGATGAAGATCAGGTCACCCCGCTGCGAGGCGTCGCGCGCACGCTGTCCAAGAACATGGACCAGAGCCTCACCGTGCCGGTCGCGACCAGCGTTCGCACGGTCCCGGCGAAGCTGCTGATCGACAACCGCATCGTCATCAACAACCACATGGGCCGAAGCCGCGGCGGCAAGGTGTCGTTCACGCATCTCATCGGCTGGGCGCTCGTGCAGACGCTCAAGGAGTTCCCGAGCCAGAACGTCGCCTACGCGGAGGTCGACGGCAAGCCGAGCATCGTCGTCCCGGCGCATGTGGGCCTCGGCATCGCGATCGATCTGCCCAAGCCCGACGGCTCGCGCTCGCTGATGGTGCCCTCGATCAAGCGCGCCGAGACGCTGACGTTCAACGAATTCCTCGTCGCCTACGAGGATCTCGTGAAGCGCGCCCGCGAAGGCGCGCTCACCGCGGTCGACTTCCAGAACACCACGATCTCGCTCACCAATCCGGGCGGCATCGGAACCGTGCACTCGATCCCCCGACTGATGAACGGTCAGGGCTCGATCATCGGCGCCGGCGCGCTCGAGTACCCGGCGGAGTTCCAGGGCGCCTCGCCCGAGGTGCTCACCCAGCTGGGCATCTCGAAGACCATCACCCTCACCAGCACCTACGATCACCGCGTCATCCAGGGCGCCGGCTCGGGCGAGTTCCTGAAGAAGGTGCACGAACGCCTCATCGGCGGCCACGACTTCTACGAGGAGATCTTCGCCGCGCTGCGCATCCCGTACAAGCCCATCCAGTGGGCGAGCGACATCCACGTGGACGTCGCCGGCGCCGTCGACAAGGTCGCCCGCGTGCAGGAGCTCATCAACTCGTTCCGCGTGCGCGGACACCTGATGGCCGACATCGATCCGCTCGAGTACGTGCAGCGCACGCATCCCGATCTGGAGATCGAGAACCACGGCCTCACCTTCTGGGATCTCGATCGCGAGTTCGTGACGGGCGGTATCGGCGGCAAGCACACGATGAAGCTGCGCGACATCCTCGGCGTGCTGCGCGACTCGTACTGCCGCAAGATCGGCGTCGAGTACATGCACATCCAGAACCCCGACGAGCGCATGTGGGTGCGCGAGCAGCTCGAGGTGCCCTATGCGAAGCCGGGTCACGGCGAGCAGATGCGAATCCTGGAGAAGCTCAACGAGGCCGAGGCCTTCGAGACCTTCCTGCAGACCAAGTACGTCGGCCAGAAGCGCTTCAGCCTGGAGGGCGGCGAGTCCGTCATCCCGCTGCTGGACGCGATGCTCATCGAGGCCGCGGAAGACGGCGTCGACAGCGTCGACATCGGCATGGCCCACCGCGGCCGGCTGAACGTGCTGTCGAACATCGCCGGTAAGAGCTACGGTCAGATCTTCCGCGAGTTCGAGGGCACGGCGCAGAGCGTCGGCTCCGGCGATGTGAAGTACCACATGGGCACTTCGGGCGTCTTCACCGCCCCGAACGGCACCAAGGTCCCGGTGCATCTGGCGGCGAACCCCTCGCATCTGGAGACGGTGAACGGCGTGCTCGAGGGCATCGTCCGCGCGAAGCAGGATCTGAAGCCCGTCGGCTCGTTCACGACGCTGCCGGTGCTCATCCACGGCGACGCCGCGATGGCCGGCCAGGGCGTCGTCTACGAGACGCTGCAGATGTCGCAGCTGCGCGGATACCGCACCGGCGGCACCGTGCACATCATCATCAACAATCAGGTCGGCTTCACCACGCTGCCGCAGGACTCCCGCTCGTCGGTGTATTCCAGCGATGTGGGCAAGGCGATCCAGGCCCCGATCTTCCACGTGAACGGCGACGACCCCGAGTCGGTCGTGCGCGTGGCCCAGCTGGCCTACGAGTACCGCCAGAAGTTCCATCGCGATGTCATCATCGATCTCGTCTGCTACCGCCGTCGCGGCCACAACGAGGGCGACGACCCGTCGATGACGCAGCCGCTCATGTACGACCTCATCGAGGCCAAGCGCTCAACCCGTCAGCTCTACTCGGAGGCCCTCGTCGGTCGCGGCGATATCACCGAGGAAGAGTACGACTTGGCGAAGCAGAACTTCCAGTCGCGCCTCGAGCAGGCCTTCATGGAGACCCACGCCGCGCAGACCGGCACGATCCCCGTGATCGACCAGTCCGGGCTCGCCGAGGCCGCCTCGGCGCCGGAGCCGACGACCGCGATCGAGACCGCGGTGGATCGCAGCGTCATCGAGCGCATCGGCGAGGCGTTCGCGAATCCGCCGGCCGGCTTCACCGTGCACACGAAGCTGAAGCAGCTGCTGAAGAAGCGCCAGGAGATGAGCCAGACCGGCGATATCGACTGGGGCTTCGGCGAGCTGCTCGCCCTGGGCTCGCTGCTGATGGAGAATACCCCGGTGCGCTTCGCCGGCCAGGATGCGCGACGCGGCACGTTCACGCAGCGCCACGCGGTCTTCCACGACCGCGCGAACGGCCAGGAGTGGATCCCGCTGATGAACCTCGCGGAAGAGCAGGGTCGCTTCTGGATCTACGATTCGCTGCTCTCCGAGTACGCCGCGCTCGCCTTCGAGTACGGCTACTCGCTGCAGCGCGAGGACGCCCTCGTGCTGTGGGAGGCGCAGTTCGGCGACTTCGCGAACGGCGCGCAGAGCGTCATCGACGAGTACATCGCCGCCGCAGAGCAGAAGTGGTCGCAGAACTCCTCGGTCGTGATGCTGCTGCCGCACGGCTACGAGGGCCAGGGCCCCGACCACTCCTCGGCCCGCATCGAGCGCTATCTGCAGCTGTGCGCGGAGGACAACATGATCGTGGCGCGCCCGTCGACGCCGGCGAACTACTTCCACCTGCTGCGCCGCCAGGCCTACGCGCGCCCGCGCAAGCCGCTCATCGTGTTCACCCCGAAGTCGATGCTGCGCCTGCGCGGCGCCACCTCGAACGTCGAGGACTTCACGACCGGCGGGTTCCAGCCGGTGATCGACGACGCGAGCGCGAACCCCGCGGAGGTGAAGCGGGTGCTGCTCACCTCGGGCAAGGTCTACTACGACCTCACCGGCGAGCTCGGCAAGAACCCCGATCCCTCGATCGCGATCGTCCGGCTCGAGCAGTACTACCCGCTCCCCGAGAACGAGCTGGTGAGCGTGCTGCGCCGCTACGGCGACGCCGAGATCGTCTGGGTGCAGGACGAGCCCGAGAACCAGGGCGTCTGGCCGTTCCTGCTGATGAATCTCGTCGAGCGCATGCAGGAAGGCCGCGTGAGCGTGGTCTCGCGCGCCGCCTCCGCGGCGCCGTCGACCGGTTCGGCGAAGGTGCACGCCACCGAGCAGGAGGACCTGATCAGGCGGGCGCTGAAGCGGGACGCATAGGCCAGAGGGGCTGTCCTCGCAAAAAGGGAGGGGGTGGATCGCGCGCGATCCACCCCCTCCCTTTTCGTGCAGGGCGTCGAAGCGGCCTAGTGCCAGAGCACCGCGATCGAGGCGTTCGCGAGAGCGAGAACCGCGATTCCCGAGAGCGCGCCCATCGACAGGTTCTCCTTCTTGCGCACGGCGAGCACGTGTCCGAGCAGGCCGAGCAGGATGACCAGCTTCACGCCGATCTTCATGTTGTTGGGCTGCCCGCCGACGGCGTAGATGAGGCCGACCATCGCGAGGCCCGTGACGAGCAGCAGCAGGGCGCCCCAGAGGATCGCGGGGGTGACGCGCGCCGCCGCCTGCTTCACGTCGGAGAACTGGCCGACGGCACCGCCGAAGACGAGCGCGAAGCCGACGATATGGAGGATGATGAAGATTTGAAGGAGAGTGCTCACCCTTCCATTCTTCCGGGCGCGCGCACCCGAATCAAAGAAGGGTGGGCTTCGTCACCTCAGATGAAGACGGCCGCGTCGCGGGGCCGCGCGACTCAGTGGAAGAAGTGGCGCTCCCCGGTGAAGTACATCGTCACCCCGGCGGCCTCGGCCGCGGCGATCACCTCGGCGTCGCGCACCGAGCCGCCCGGCTGCACGATCGCGCGCACACCGGCGTCGATGAGCACCTGCAGCCCGTCGGCGAAGGGGAAGAAGGCGTCGGAGGCGGCCACCGAGCCGGCCGCGCGATCCCCCGCCCGTTCCACGGCGAGGCGGCACGAATCGACGCGGTTCACCTGACCCATGCCGACGCCCACGGAGGCCCCGCCATTCGCGAGCAGAATCGCGTTCGACTTCACCGCGCGGCACGAGCGCCAGGCGAACTCGAGATCGACGAGCGTGCCAGCATCCGCCGGGGTGCCCGTGGCGAGCGTCCACTCGCTCGCGGGGGCGAAGGAGCGATCCGCATCCTGCAGCAGGAAACCGCCCGAGACCTGGCGCAGCTCGACCGGATTCGGGGAGAAGTCGGTCGGCAGCACCAGCAGGCGCACGTTCTTCTTCTGCGTGAGGATCGCGAGCGCCTCGGGCTCGAAGCCGGGGGCGATGATCACCTCGGTGAAGATCCCCGAAACGGTCTCGGCCATGCCCTTCGTGACGACGCGGTTCGCCGCGATGACCCCGCCGAACGCCGACACGGGATCGCACTCGTGGGCGAGGCGGTGGGCCTCGGCGATGGGATCGGCCGCACCCTCGGGCGCGACCGCGATGCCGCAGGGGTTGGCGTGCTTGATGATGGCGACGGCCGGTGCGGCGTGGTCGAACGCAGCGCGCAGCGCGGCATCCGCGTCGACGTAGTTGTTGTACGACATCTCCTTGCCGTGCAGCTGAGTCGCCTGCGCGATGCCGGCGCCGTCGGACTCGGTGAACAGCGCCGCGCGCTGGTGGCTGTTCTCGCCGTAGCGCAGCACCGACTCGCGCAGCCCGAACACCTCGTAGCCGATGTAGGCGTCGCCGGGAGTGAAGAGGCTGTCCAGCGAGCCGTCGTCATCGTGCTCCACCGCGGGCTCGTCGCTCCAGGAGGCGTCCTCCTGCTCGAGGAACCAATTGGCGACCGCGGCATCGTACTGCGCCGTCTGCACGAAGGCCTCGGTCGCGAGCGCGCGCCGCAGGGCGAGCGTCGTGCCGCCGGCCCGCACCGCCGCGATGACCTCGTCGTAACGGGCGGGCGACACCACGATCGCGGTGTTCGGGTGATTCTTCGCGCTCGCGCGCACCATCGCCGGGCCGCCGATGTCGATGTTCTCGATGATGTCGGCGGCGGGCTTGCCCGCGGCGACCGTCTGCTCGAAGGGATAGAGGTTCACGATCACGAGTTCGAAGGGGGTGATGCCGTGCGCTTCGAGCTGCTTGCGATGATCCTCCAGCCGAAGATCGGCGAGCAGACCGCCGTGCACATTGGGGTGCAGGGTCTTCACGCGCCCGTCGAGGATCTCGGGGAATCCGGTGACCTCGGCGGCCTCGGTCACGGAGAAACCGGCGTCGCGGATGCTCGCCGCGGTGGAGCCCGTGGACACGATCTCGACGCCGGCGTCGGTGAGCACCTCGGCGAGTTCCAGCAGACGGGTCTTGTCGCTCACCGAGATCAGCGCGCGGCGCACCGGGATGAGGTCACGATGCTCGTAGAGGCTGGGGTCTTGGCTCTGAACTGCCATGCGGGGAATCCTTTGCTCGGGTCGGTCTGAGGATCAGGTGGTTCGGGGCTCGGGCAGCCGCAGCTCGCCGGTCGCGATCTCGCGCACGGTCTGCACGAGGAGCGGGCGCTCCAGCCGCTTGATCCGCTCGTGCAGCTCGCTCTCGGGCTCGCCCGGCTCGATGCGCAGCGACGCCTGGCGCAGCACCGGGCCGGTGTCGACGCCCTCGTCGATCACGTGCACGGTGACGCCCGTCTCGGCGGCGCCCGCGGCGAGTGCGTCTCGCACGGCGTGCGCCCCCGGGTAGAGCGGCAGCAGCGCCGGATGCGTGTTGATGAGTCTCGGCGAGAACTCGCGCACGAAGCCCGCGGGGAGAATGCGCATCAGGCCCGCGCTCACGACGAGCGTCTCGCCCGCCGGCGCATTGCCGAGATGAGTGCGGATCGCCGACGCCAGGGCATCGCCCCAGGCGTCTCGGCCGTCGTAGTCGCGCGGGCGCACGATGAACGCGGGCAGCCCCGCGGCGCGCGCGTGCTCGAGCCCGCTCGCATCGGTGTCGCTGCCGACGGCGACGATCCGTGCCGGGTAGGCCGGGTCGGAGGCCGCTTCGAGCAGCGCCTTCAAGTTGCTCCCTCCCCCGGAGATGAGCACCACGACATTCAGCACCCGATCAGTCTACCGTCGCGCACGCCCCGAACCGACCGGCCGGAACAGTCCGGGCCGCGTCAATCGGCGTGCACGATCTCGATCGCGAGCGAGATCGGATGCGCGACTGCGAAGAAGGCCTCCTCCTGCGTGGCCCAGCTCTCCCAGTACGGGCGGAACATCTCGCCGTCGCGGGCGAGCGCACGCTCCCGGCGGAGGCCGGCGGAGCACTCCATCCAGACGGTGTGCACCCGCCGTGCACGATCAGGCACCCCGCCCGCCCACGCCCGCGCGGCCGCGAGGTTCTCGCGCGTCAGCGATCCGCACCCCTCGATCACGAGGGGTGCCCCCGGATCGAGCTCGATGTGCTCATCGAACACGCCCCGTTCCCAGTCGTAGCGCTCGAACCCCCCGGTGCGCAGCGCCCGGGCCACGCTGCGCGAGCCGGAGGCGAGTCCGTCCCACCCCGGATAGAGCCAGTCCAGACGCAGGATCTGCGCACCGGTCTCGCGGGCGAGCCGCTCGGCATAGGTGGTCTTGCCGGCCCCCGAGCGGCCGTCGACGATCGTGACACGGGCTCGTTCGCGCATCACTCGAGCAGCCTTCCGCCGGACATGCCGATGGTGCGGTCGGCGATCATCTCGGCCTCCGATTCGTCGTGCGTGACGAGGATCGCGCTGGTTCCCGTCTGCCGCAGCAGCTGCGAGAGCTCGCCCGCGAGGCGCTCTCGGAGCCCGCGATCCAGTGCCGAGAGCGGTTCGTCGAGCAGCAGCAGGCGCGGCTCGGGCGCCAGGGAGCGCGCGAGGGCAACCCGTTGCCGCTGCCCGCCCGAGAGCTCGTGCACGCCTCGCGAGGCGAATCCCGGGAGGCCGACCAGCTCGAGCAGTTCGCTCACTCTTGCCTCGCGCTGCGGTGCCGGCACTCGTTTCGCGCGCAGCCCGTAGGCGATGTTCCCCGCCACGGAGAGATGCCCGAAGAGCTGCCCGTCCTGGAACATCAGCCCGAAACCCCGACGGTGCGGCGGCGTTCGGGCGAGATCCGTCCCGTCCCATGACACGCTGCCATGGCTCAGGGGCTCGAGTCCCGCGACCGCGCGCAGCAGCGTCGATTTGCCGCAGCCGCTCGGCCCGGTGAGCGCCACGACCTCCCCCGCCCCGACGCGGAGACTCGCGCGATCCACCGCGAGCACGCGCCCGCCGCTCCCCCGCTTGCCGGGCGTCGCGTAGTGAACGGTGAGCTCGCGCGCGTCGAGTCCCTGCTGCGTCATATCCGTTGCCCCATCCGTTGCCATCACAACTCCCCCGCGGTCTCTCCCCGCCAACGTTCGGCGATGAGCATCACCGTCGCGGTGAGCACCCCCAGCACGACGGCCGCCGACAGCGCCATGCCGTAATTCACCGCGCCCTGCTTCCCCGCGAGCGTGGCGATCGCGACCGGCAGGGTCTGCGCGCCCGGGCGCACCAGGAAGGCGGTCGCCCCGAACTCCCCGAGCGAGGTCGCGAACGCGAACCCGAGCGCGAGGCCGGCACTGCGCCCGAGCATGGGCAGATCGATGGTCGCGAGCACCCGGAACGGCGAGGCACCGAGCATCATGGCGGCCTGCCGCAGGCGCGGATCGATGCCGCGCAGCGTCGGGAGCAGCAACCTCACCACGAGGGGCAGCGCGACGAGCGCCTGCGCGATCGGGATGAGCACGACCGAGGTGCGCAGGTCGAAGCCGATGCCGAGCGGTCGGTGCATGGTGAGCAGGAGTCCGAAGCCCAGCGTCACCGCGGAAACACCGAGCGGCAGCATGACGAGGCTGTCGAAGAAGCGGGCCCCGCGCTGCAGCGCGTCGCTGCGCGGGCGGCGCGATGCGACGAGCGCGGTGAGCATGCCGAGCGGCACCGCGATGAGGGTGGCGACGACCGCGGTGCCGAGCGACATCTGCAGCGCCCCCCAGACGCTGCCGCGCAGCGCCGAATCCGCGGGCGGATCGAAGAGATTCGCATAGTTCGCGAAGCCGAGAGCGCCGTCCGGGCCGCGCAGCGAGCGCAGGAGCAGCGCGCCGATCGGCAGCACATGGAGGAACAGCGTCGTGAGCGCGAACACGATGATGACGGGCAGATGCGCGCGCCCCGGGCGGATTCCCGTGCTCGCACCGCGCGAGGGGTCGAACTGCATGGCGACGGCGTGCTCTCGGCGCCGCCGTGCTCGTGAGGAGATGACGAGCACGGCGGCGACGATCGCGAACTGCGCGAGCGAGAGCACGGCGGCCGAGCGCAGATCGAGGAAGTCGATCGCGAGGCGGTAGATCTCGGTCTCGATATTCGACAGCGCCCGCCCGCCGAGCACGAACACCACGCCGAACGATGTCGCACAGAAGAGGAACACGAGCGAGGCCGCCGAGGCGATCGAGGGCGCGAGCGTCGGCAGCGCGACCGTCCACCAGACGCGGGCGGGGCCGGCGCCGAGCATGCGGGCGGCCTGCTCCGGGCGCGGATCGAGCTGGGCCCAGAACCCGCCGACCGTGCGGATGACGACGGTGACATTGAAGAACGCGAGCGCCAGCACGAGCACCGCGAGATTCTGATCGAGCCCCAGCCAGGCCAGCGGCGCGCCAGGCCCGAAGAGCGCCGTGAAGGAGACCGCCACGACGACGGTCGGCAGCACGAACGGCACGGTCGAGAGCCCGCGCAGGAAGCGTCGGCCCGGGAACTCGAGACGGTACAGCACGAACGCCGCCGGGATCCCGATCACGAGCGACAGGAGCGTGCCGAGCGTCGCCTGCGCGAGCGTCTGCCCGATGACGCGCCACGTGCGCGGCTCCCCGAACACCTCGGGCACGGCGTCGAGGGAGACGGCTCCGTGCTGCGTGAAACCCGTGAGCAGCAGCGCCCCCACCGGCCACACGAAGAAGATGAGCAGGAACGCGAGCGGCAGCGCGGTGCCGACCACCCAGAACCACGCGAAGCCGCGCGACGGGCGCGCGTGCGGGCGGCTCGGCGCGGTCTGGTGCCGCTCGCTCCTCTGCCGCGTCACCAACCGGTCGCGCTCGCCCACGTCTTCAACCAGGCCTCACGCTTCTCCCCGATCGTGGCGGCCGGCAGATCGCGCGGCTTCGTCGGGCGCGGCGCGAACCTCGCCCAGTCCGCGGGGATCGTCGCGTCGGCATCGATCGG